>NZ_CAJFGT010000071.1:0-13079 GCF_904377885.1 Flavonifractor sp. An112
GTCCTGACCGTGGCCGATGACCAGCATCACCTGGGCGGTGTCCACCCCGTCGATGACCGTCACCGCCTTGTACACCGTGCCGTCCTCCCCCGCCAGGGCGTCCCGGTGGACGTCCAGCACAATCTTGATGGAGGGATACTGCTCCAGATACTTCTGCACCGTCTGGGCAGAGCGGGTATAGGCCCCGTTGTACTGGGGGTAGTCGTGGACGGTGCGGTCGTGAATGACCGACAGACCCATCTCGGTGAACACCCGCTCCATCTCGTCCCCCACCCGCAGCATATTGTCCTCCTCCTCCAGGGTGCGGGCCACCCCGCCGTCGGGGGTATACACGTCGGTGCCATCTGGGGTGTATGCCTCGGTGGTGTGGGTATGGATGATAAGGATCTGAGGTCCCTCGGCGGGCAGGGTGATGTTCACAGACGCCTGAGCCGCCGCCTCCAGATCCACGGACTCCCCGGTGCGGTTATAGAGATACAGGCCACCCGCCACATCGTAGCCCTGAGGACTGGTGGGGATCAGGGTACGGGCGATGATATCCGAAGGCGCGGTAGTAGTCTTAGGCTCTTCCACCAGGTCGTCGTGGTCCTGGGCCGGCTGTCCCGCCGGCAGTTGTATTTCCTCCGGCACCTCTTGTCCCAGATGCTGGGCCACCGCCTCCTGATTGCCTGCCAGCAGCAGGGACTGGCCCACCGCCAGCCGGTCCCAGCCGTCCAGTTTGTCCAGGGTGTCGCCCCCTGTCTTGCCCAGTTCCGCCGCCAGAGCAGTGGACACAAAGGCCCCGCTCTCCCCCAGGCTTTGCAGCGCCCCCGCGCCCCCGCCGCACAGAAGCAGCAGCCACACCGCCAGGGTGGCCAGGAACAAAGCGGCACTCCGGCGGAACAGTCGTTTCCATAAGATCGGCCCTTTCATATCGCACCATCCTCATCTGTAATGTGGGATCCTTTCGGTCCCTTCTACCCTATGCGCCCATTCCTCCGGGTATGCCTTGTCCCAAATCTCACCGGCGGTGGAAATTATTTTGACTGTCAAAGGATTCCCTTGACATTTTTCTACAATCCGGTATAATTCAGTTGCGAAACAAGCCACGCAGAAGGGAGGCCCTCAGTGGAGTATTCCAGCGAAATCATCAACCATTTTCTTTCCGACGTCTTTGGCGATATCCTGAAGCGGGAGGAGTCCACCCTGGCGGCAGGGGACCTGTCCCTGCGGGAGGTACAGCTCATTGACGCCATCTGCCGCACCGTGGACGAGGGGGGCGACAACCGCTCCACCGCCATTGCCTCCGCCCGGCAGATGCCGGCGGGTACCCTGACCTGCGCCGTGGGACTGCTGGAGAAGAAGGGCTATCTGGTCCGCCGCCGGGACGAGAAGGACCGGCGGGCGGTGCGCCTGCTGCCCACCCAGCTGGGCCGGGCCGCCAGTGAGCAGCACCGGGCCTTTCACCGCCGTCTGACCGACCGGATGCTGTCCGCTCTGACCGATCAGGAGGCCTCCGCCCTGGCGCGGGGTATGGAAAAACTGGCCGCTTTCTTCCGCGGCGGAGCCCAGGCTCCGGCGGAACCACAACCATAAAGATCTGATGAAGTGAGGTACGTTATGAGTAAGATCGCCATTGCCACCGACAGCAACAGCGGCATCACCCAGGCTCAGGGCAAGGAACTGGGTATTTTTGTTCTGCCCATGCCTTTCTATATCAACGACGAGCTCTTCCTGGAGGACATCACCCTCTCTCAGGAGCAGTTCTATGAGCGTCTGGCCCAGGACGCCGACGTCAAGACCACCCAGCCCTCCCCCGGCGACGTCACCGACCTGTGGGATAAGATCCTCCAGGACTATGACCAGATCGTGTACATCCCCATGTCCAGCGGCCTGAGCAGCTCCTGCGAGACCGCCATGATGCTGGCCCAGGACTACGAGGGCAAGGTGTTTGTGGTCAACAACCAGCGCATCTCGGTGACCCAGCGCCAGTCGGTGCTGGACGCTCTGGAAATGGCCCAGGCCGGCAAGTCCGCCCAGGAGATCCACGACTATCTGGAGCGCACCAAGTTTGACTCCGATATCTACATCACCGTGGACACCCTGAAGTATCTGAAAAAGGGCGGCCGCTGCACCCCCGCCGCCGCCGCTCTGGGCGCCGTGCTGGGCATCAAGCCGGTGCTGCGGATCAAGGGCGAGAAGCTGGACTCCTTCGCCAAGGTCCGGGGCTGGAAGGCCGCCAAAAAGACCATGATCGACGCTATCCACCACACCATGGAGACTGAGTTTGCCGGTCTCTCCGGTCCGGAGCAGCTCCACATTGCCGCCGCCTACACCGGCGACCGGGCCGGCGCCCAGGAGTGGCTGGAAGAGCTGGAGGCTATTTTCCCCGGTTATCCCATCCATATGGACCCGCTTTCTCTGTCGGTGGCCTGCCATATCGGCCCCGGCGCCCGGGCAGTCACTGTAACAAAAGCTCTGGAAAAAGGATGATATCGCTTAAAAAGGGACGCAAATGCGTCCCTTTTTTCTGTTATTCGCCTGTTTCTGTCCCAATCCTGTCGATGATGGGAACAATTTAAAAATCATGCACATTTTCTTCACAGTTCCGCCACAATTACAGGGTATTCTAAAACTCGTTCAAAGGAAACCGCAAAATCCGCTGGTAAAGGAGAGATCCGTTTATGTATTACAGTGATTATAACCGGCCCCCCGAGGACCGTGACTCCGTCATAGAAACCAATCAGTTCCATGTGTATGACGCCGAGCCCCCCAAGAAAAAGAAGAAGGGCGGCTTTGGTAAGTTCATTGCCGTTGGCCTGTGCTGCGCCATCATCGGCGGCGCGGTGGGCGGCGGCGGCGTGTGGGCTGTCAACCGCTTCGGGGACAACTCCACCACCATTTACGAGGGCACCCGTCCCACCGCCGTGTCCCTGGCCAACGTGGACGGCAAGACCGTCCTCTCCGCCGAAGAGGTGTACGCCTCCAACCTGGAGTCGGTGGTGGGCGTCAACGGCAACGTGACCACCAACGTGTGGGGCCAGACCGTTAAAAACGCCGTGTCCGGTTCCGGTTTCGTCATCAGCTCCAATGACACCACCAGCTACATCCTTACCAACTACCATGTCATCAACGGCGTCAGCGACATCACCGTCTTCTTCTCCGACGGAAAGAGCTATGACGCCACCCTGGTGGGCGGCGAGGAGGAGAACGACATCGCCGTGCTGAAGATCGACCAGGGCAACCTGCGGCCCGTGGTGCTGGGCGACTCGGACGCCATCAATGTGGGCGAGGATGTGTACGCCATCGGCAACCCTCTGGGTGAATTGACCTTCACCTTCACCGGCGGCTACGTCTCCGCCAAGGACCGCTCGGTCACCATGAGCGACGGCACCGTCATGAACATGATCCAGACCGACACCGCCATCAACTCCGGCAACTCCGGCGGCCCCCTCTTTGACAAGTACGGCCAGGTGGTGGGCATTGTGTCCGCCAAGCTGTCCTCCAGCTCCAGCTCCAAGGCCTCTGTGGAGGGTCTGGGCTTCGCCATTCCCATCAACGATGTGAAGGACATGGTCACCTCCATTATGGAGAACGGCTACGTCACCGGCAAGCCCAACGTGGGCGTGCTCATCAACGCCGTGGATGAAAGCGTTCAGCGCTACGGCGTGCCTGCCGGTGTGGAGATCATGGCCATCCTGGACGGCTCCTGCGCCCAGAAGGCCGGCCTCCAGGTAGGCGACATCATCACCGCTGTGGGTGACACCCAGGTATCTACTGAGACCCAGCTCCAGAGCGCTGTGAAGGATCACAAGGCGGGAGAGTCCGTCACCTTCACCATCTACCGGGACGGCAACACCTCCACCGTCAATGTAACCCTGGATGAGGACAACCAGGAGCGGCAGGACGCCATGAATCAGCTGAGCGAGGAGTACAACAGCCAGCAGCAGCAATCCCAACCCCAGCAGGGCGGCAATTACTACTACAACTTCCCCTTCGGCAACTGGTAAGCGTTAAGCACAACCCCCGGCACGCTGAATCCACAGCGCGCCGGGGGTTGTTTGTCTTATGGGCAGGCGGCAGCGGGTAGCCTGTCCCCGCCGGGCGGCCACAAAGGCCGCCCCTACAAAAGCCCTCTTGACCTTTTCACCCAGGAAGGACAAGGGGCCCAGGCATAAAAACCGGGCGGAGCCAAATGGCTCCGCCCGGTTTGTTTGGCTGAAAATCAGCCCTGGGTGCAGTGGTCGAAGAAGAAGTAGCCCAGAGGAGTATAGTACATACCCTGGATGCCGTCGGCCAGCATATACTTCTGAGTGTAGAAGTACAGGGGGCACAGAGCGTAATCCTGGCCCATGATGATATCCTCGGCCTCGTGCATCAGCTGCATACGCTCAGCAGGATCGGTAGAAGCCTTGGCAGCCTGGATCTTGGCGTCGTACTCGGCGTTGGAGTACTGAGCGTCGTTGTTGCCGCCGCCGGTGAGCCACATATCCAGGAAGGACATGGGATCGTTGTAGTCGGCGATCCAGCCGTTACGGGCGATGGAGTAATCGCCGTCCTTACGGGTCTGCAGGAAGGTGGCCCACTCCTGGTTGTTCAGGGTGACGGTCACGCCCAGCTGGGTCTGCCACATATTCTGCAGGGCCTCGGCAACAGACTTATGATCATCGCCGGTATTGTACAGGTACTCAACAACGGGGAAGCCCTCGCCGTTGGGGTAGCCGGCCTCGGCCAGCAGCTGACGGGCCTCCTCGCAGTTGGCCTCATACTGCGCCTTGTCATCGCCGGACATGGGCTCATAGTAGTTGCCGCCCTGGGTACGGAAGTCATCGCCGGTGGCGCCGTCAGCGTCATAAACACCAGCGGGCACGAAGCCGCCGGCCTCGACCTGACCGGTCTGGGTGATCTCGTTCACGATGTAGGTGCGGTCAATGGCCAGAGTGAAGGCCTTGCGGACGCGAGGATCGTCGAAGGGGGCCTTCTGGGTCTGGTAGCAGACATAGTAGGTGCCGATGTAGTCCACGATCTTCAGGTCGCCGGAAGCCATCAGACCGGCAATCTCATCAGTGGGCATGGACTCGATGAAGTCCAGCTCACCGGACTTAAAGCCGTTGAGCATGGCATTCTGGTCATCCATCAGCTTAAAGGTGATCTTCTTGGGACCCAGGGTATCCACACCGTAGTAGTACTCGTTGGGCTCCATAACGATCTCGGAGTTGGTGACACGGCTGGTCATCTTGTAAGCGCCGTTGGACACATAAGTGGCGGGATCATAGGTCCACTGAGCATTGCTCACGATGTCCTCACGCACGGGGAAGGTGGCGGGGAAGGCGCAGATCTCGGTGAAGTAGGGCAGATCGCTGGTCAGAGTGACCTCGAAGGTCTTCTCGTCCACGGCCTTAACACCCAGCTCGCTGGGCTCCTTCTCGCCGTTGATGATCTCGTTAGCGTTGACCACGCAGTCGATCATGTAGCTGTAGTCAGCGGCAGTCTCGGGGCTGACCAGGCGCTGCCAGGAGAACACGAAGTCCTGAGCGGTAACGTCCTTACCGTCGGACCACTTGGCGTCGTCACGCAGCTTAAAGGTATAGGTAACGGTGCCGTCCTCGTTGGGAGTCTTCTTATAGGACTCAGCCTGGCCGTAGTCCAGCACAGCGTTGTTGCAGGTGCCGTTGGTGCCGGCGGTCTCGCTGCCGGAATCCTTCCAGCGCATCAGGCCCTCAAACATATGGCTGAGCATAATGGCGCCGTCGACCGCGCTGTTCAGAGCGGGATCAATGGACTGGGGCTCAGAAGCGATGTTGACAGTCATCTCAAAAGCGTCGCCGGAAGGAGCTTCGCTGCTGGGAGTGCCGCTGTTCTGAGCGTCAGGAGTCTCGTTGCTGTTGCTGGTGCCGCCGCCGCAGCCGGCCAGCAGACCGAACACGAGGGCCCCGGACAGAAGCAGAGAGACAAGCTTTCTCTTTTTCATGGTTGGACCTCCATCTTTCTCATTTTTGTATCAATAACGCCTTGGGGCGCGATACACATGGGGATGGTCATCGGCGCCCGCAGTGCGGGCGCCGAAAGGCCATGGCCTTTCGCACGTTAAAGTAACGCAAAGACATTATACCACAGGTCAGGTACAGGTGTAAAGAAAATGTTTCGAAATTGTTACGAACTCTCCAGTTTATTTCTATCTGGTTCCGAAAAAAGGCGGCAATCTGCCGCCTTTTTCCAATTTTCGCTTGAGCGCCCTTACTGCGCGGGCCCGGCTTTCGCTTACCCCAGCAGGTGGCAGGCCCATTCGCCCAATCAGCCCAGCAGGTGACAGGCGGCGTAGTGGCCGGGAGAATGTTGCCCACCCGGCCCAGGCCGGGCGGGTACCCCATTTCCTTTCATCTGCTCGGGCGAAGTGAATTCGCCCGGCATCAAGGTTTTGGGCACAGCCCAAAACGCTTGGACGCCGCAATGCGGCGGCAGGCCCATTCGCCCGTCTTAGCCCAGCAGGTGACAGGCGGCGTAGTGGCCGGGCGAATGCTCCTTGAACTGAGGCACACACTCCTTGCACTTCTCGGTGGCGTAGGGGCAGCGGGTATGGAACCGGCAGCCCGTGGGCGGATTCATGGGAGAGGGGATATCGCCCTGGAGCACGATACGCTGACGGGTCCGGCTCACCTCGGGATCGGGCACCGGCACGGCGGACAGCAGGGTCTTGGTGTAGGGGTGGATGGGATGCTTGTTCAGCTCGTAGCTCTCAGCCAGCTCCACCATGGTACCCAGATACATCACGCCGATACGATTGGAGATGTGACGCACCACGGACAGGTCATGGGCGATGAACAGATAGGTCAGGCCCAGATCCTGCTGCATATCCTCCAGCATATTCACCACCTGGGACTGGATGGACACGTCCAGGGCGGAGATAGGCTCGTCACACACGATGAACTCGGGGCGCACCGCCAGGGCGCGGGCGATACCCACGCGCTGCTGCTGGCCGCCGGAGAACTCATGGGGATAGCGGTTGGCGTGCTCGGTGTTCAGACCCACCCGGCTGAGCAGCTCCTTGATGCGGTCGGTGCGATCCTTCTTGTTGGGGCACAGCTTATGGATGTCCAGAGCCTCGCCAATGATCTCGCCCACCGTCATACGGGGGTCCAGAGAGGCGGAGGGATCCTGGAAGATGATCTGCATCTTCCGCCGGTAGGGCAGCATATTGACCGCCTTGGGCTTGGGGGTCTTGACGTGGATCAGCTGGCCGTTCTCGTCCTTCTGCCAGGGGTCCTCGCCCTCAAAAATGGTTTCACCGTCATAGACAATCTTGCCGGACGTGGGGGGATGAAGCTGGAGGATGGTGCGGCCCAGGGTGGTCTTGCCACAGCCGGACTCGCCCACCAGGCCTAGGGTTTCGCCCCGCTTGATGAACAGGGACACATCCTCCACGGCCTGGACGCCGGGACCCTTCAGGCCCTTGACGCCAAAGTATTTCTTCAGGTGGTCCACCTGAACGAGGATGTCATTCTTCTCACTCATGGTCGCCCGCCTCCTTGTTCTCGGTCTCCTGCGCGGGCTTGGCGTCCGCCTGGCCGGCCTTCTCCTTGGCCATCTGCTCCTGCACCCGCAGCCAGCAGGCGGAGCGGTGGTTGTCGCCCAGCTCCACATAGGGGGGCATCTTCTGCAGGCAGATCTTCATGGCGTATTCACACCGGGGAGCGAAGGGGCAGCCTTCGGGAGGATTGAGCATATCCACGGGGGTACCCTCAATGGGGATAAGGCGCTCGTAGCTCTCGGCGTCCACACGGGGCATGGACCGCAGCAGGCCCATGGTATAGGGGTGGCCGGGCTTGTAGAAGATGTCGTCCACCGGGCCCTGCTCCACCATCTTGCCGGCGTACATGACGGAGACCTTGTCGCAGATCTCAGCCACCACGCCCAGGTTGTGGGTAATGAAGATGATGCCCATGTGGGTCTTCTTCTGCAGGTCCTTCATCAGCTCCAGGATCTGGGCCTGAATGGTCACGTCCAGAGCGGTGGTGGGCTCGTCGGCGATGAGCAGCTGGGGATGACAGATCAGGCCCATGGCGATCATGACGCGCTGGCGCATACCGCCGGACAGCTCGTGGGGATACTGCTTCATCCGCTTCTCCACGTTGTTGATGCCTACCAGCTCCAGCATCTCCATGGCCCGCTTGGCGGCCTCCTGCTTGGAGACCTTCTTGTCGTGGGCCTTCAGGGCCTCGATGAGCTGGTTGCCGATGGTGTACACGGGGTTCAGGCAGGTCATGGGGTTCTGGAAAATCATGGCCACCTTGTTGCCCCGCAGGTCGATCATCTCTTCCTTGCTCTTGGCCAGCACGTCCTCGCCCTCCAGGGTGATGGAGCCGCCCACCACCTTACCGGGGGACTGGAGCAGGCCGATGATGGAGTAGGCCTCCACGCTCTTGCCGGAGCCGGACTCACCCACGATACCCATGACTTCGTCATAGTTCAGGTCATAGCTGATACCGCCCACGGCCTTGACTTCGCCGGCGGGGGTGAAGAAGGAGACGTGGAGATCCTTCACTTCCAGCAGCTTGCCGGTTTTCTGTTTTTCTTCCATGGTGTCTCCTCCTTTCTTACTTCTTCAGGCGGGGGTCCAGAGCGTCACGCAGGCCATCGCCGAACAGGTTCAGGCAGAGAATCAGGATGCTCAGGATGGCGGCAGGAATAAACAAACGGTAGGGATAGCTCTGCAGGCCGCTCAGGCCATCGGAGCACATGGAGCCCAGACTGGTCATGGGGGCGGAAACACCCATACCCAGGAAGGAAAGGAAGGACTCAGTGAAGATGGCAGAGGGGATCTGCAGGAAGGTGGTGGTCACGATCTGGCCCACACAGTTGGGCAGCAGGTGGCGCTTGATAATGCGCCCGCCCTTGGCACCCAGAGCACGGGCAGCGGTGACGTACTCCTGCTGCTTGAGCTGGAGAATCTGGCCGCGGATAATACGGCTCATGGTCACCCAGTACAGCAGACCGAAGGCGATGAAGATAGCGATGAGGTTGGGGCCCAGAATGGTGACCATGTTCTGGAAGAAACCGTCGCCCGAGTTCTGGAAATCCTCCAAAATGGGCTTGAGGGTAGCGCCCAGCAGCAGGATGATGAGCACCTCAGGGACAGAGTAGATGATCTCCACGATACGCTGCATAACGGCGTCCACCTTGCCGCCGCAGTAGCCGGAGATGGAGCCGTAGATGGCGCCGATGACCAGCACGATGAGGGCACAGCAGATACCCACGATCATGGACACACGGGCGCCAATCATGGTACGCACCATAATGTCGCGGCCGTGCATATCGCAGCCGAACACATGGGGGAAGACAAACTCGCCATTGGCCTTGCGCTGCAGTTCCTCGTCGGTATAACCAAAGAGGTGGGGCTTCAGTTCCTGTGTGCCGCCAGCCTTGATCTTGGCCCGAATCTGGGCCTCCTCAATGCTGGTCAGCTCGCGGCCCTCAGCCTCAGCCTCGGCCCGGGCCGCCTTAATGGCAGCATCCGGGTCCTGGGCCATTCTGTCCTCCAGAGAGTAGTGCCAGGGGTGCAGGTTGTTGGCGCCGCGGATCTGCTCATCGTAGCCGTAGGGCACAATCATGGGGCCCACAAAGGCAAACAGGGCAATCAGGATCACGATGACCATGGCCACCATGGCCACCTTGTTGCGGCGCAGACGGCGCCAGGCGTCCTTCCAGTAGGACACGCTCTTGCGGTCCTGAATAAAACTCTCCTTCTCCTGTGCGCTGGCCGGCTCAAAAGCATTGTCGGGCAGCTTGTTCCAGTCCAGGATATCCTCAATGTCAGGCTGCAGGGAGCCAAGGACTTTTTTATGTTTACGAGCAGCCAACTCAGTTCCCTCCCTTGCTCAGATTGATTCGAGGATCCACCAGCTTGTACAGCAGGTCGGCCAACAGGTTCATCACAATAACGAAAGCCGCCAGGAAGATGGTGGTGCCCATAATGATGGGGTAGTCACGGGCCTGAATAGACATTACAAAGTAGCGGCCCAGGCCGGGGATGGAGAACACCTTCTCCACCACAAAGCCGCCGCACAGGGTAAAGGCAATCTGGGGGCCCAGGTAGGTGATGACGGGGATCAGGGCGTTGCGCAGGGCGTGCTTGAAGATGATCTTCTTGTTCTTCAGACCTTTGGCCCGGGCCGTCTTGATGTACTCCTGGTTGATGGAGTCCAGCATGGCGGTACGGGTCTGACGGGACAGGTAACACATGGGATAGAAGCCCAGAGCGGCGCAGGGCAGTACATAGCTCTGCCAGCTGCCGTCAAAGCCGGTTGGGAATATCTTGAATCCCTCAATGCCGCCGGTAAATACGTGTAGCAATATGGTTGCTACCACGAATCCCGGCATGGAGATACCTATGGTACATATTACTCGTAATAGGCTGTCCACCCAGGTACCTCGTTTATATGCGGCCAGACAGCCCAATGGGACGCCCACCAATATGGCCCAGCTGATGGCAATGATACCGATCTTAGCAGACAGGGGGAACATGGTGGTGATGATGTCCAGCACCGGCCGGTCCTTCTGCATCTTGATGGAGTTACGGAAATCGCCGTGGGCGATATCCCCCAGATAATAGCCCAGCTGGACAATGACCGGCTTGTCCAGGCCGTACTTCTCATTCAAGGCATCGATGGTGGCCTGAGATGGGGTTTTCTCAGACAGCCAGGGGTTGCCCGGAATGGCGTTCATGAGGAAAAAAGTGAGGCAGATGACGATGAACAGGGTGATCACTGCCATCAGCACTCTTTTCAAAACATATTTTGCCATTTCTTCACTTCCTATACCAGTCTCTGTTCGTTTTCCGCGAATGCCCCACAATAAACGTCTGTTTATTTTATCGTAATTAGCACCTTCCGTCAAGAGTTCTGCCGCCTGAATTTGATGGAATCGCCGTCAAATCTTGCAGCTGTCCTCGAGGTAAAGACACTTTTCTGCATAATTGTCCATTTCATTCTTCGACATCGGATGCTTTCTTTCCTTGTATCGCCTGCTTTTCGACACTTTTTCTCGCTAATGTGATGAAATTCCCTTATAAATATTCACGTTTTTGCCCCGCATATTCATTTTAACGGAATTCCTGCAAAACCCCGGCTTTGAATCTTGCCCCACCGTCCGGCTGCAAAATCCATACCAAAAAATGCGCGGACGAATGGGGGGCGCCCCCCATCCGTCCGCGCATTGGTTCGCCGCGGAAGCGGTCAATCAAAGCCCAGGCCCATGTAGCCCTGGGTCTCCTCTCCCCACAGTGCCCCCTTCTCCCGGTCATACCACTTGACCATGCCGAAGGGCTGGAGGTAACTGCCCTGCATCCCGTCCCACTGGGCTGGGGTGCGGACAAAGCACCGCTGGCCGGGCATCCGGGCGGCCAGGGCGGCCAGGCCCCGGGGCATATGCTCCGGCGGCAGCAGCAGTTCCTTGAACAGGACGCTCTCCTCGTCCAGATACTCGGCGGCGGCGCAGCCCTGGAAGTCTCCCACGGTAATGCGGTAGAGGCCGCCGCCGGTGATCTTGCCCATTCCCTCCTGATAGCGGATCTGCTCCTGGCTGTAGGAGACGAAGGGCAGGCCCGCCAGGGCCTCCTCCCGGATGGCGTTGTACGCCTCCGGCCCAATGGGCTCCACCCCATCCTCCGGGAAGTGGGGGGTGGTCATGCTCCGCAGCAGCTCCACCTTGCGGGTAAAAAAGCCGGGGAGATAGCCCACCATGCCGAAAAATTTGAACAGGCTGGCCTCGGCGGGCACCACAGTGACGCAGTCCGCCCCCCGAGCCTTTAAAAAGTCGTCCACATAGAGCAGCAGCTGCCTGCCGTACCCCTTGCTGCGCACGTTGGGGTCGGTGGCCAGGGCATAGACATACCAGGCGGAGGCGGCGCCGCCGCCGGGCAGGTGGATGGTCTGGGGCAGCAGGGCCAGCATGGAGGCCAGCTTCCCGTCCTCCAGCAGCAGGAGGGTGTCCTCCGGCCGCCAGCAGCATTCATAGAACCAGTCGATATAGCGGGGGTCCTCCCCAAAGGCGGCCCGCCACAGGTCTTTCTGGGCCTGGGCCTCGTCTGGCCGGGACGGACGGATCTCTACCATAGGATCGCTCCTCTCACGTTCAGGCGGCAGGCAGCCCCATCCGCTGCCCAAAAGATATTCTGCCCTAATCTGCCGACATCATATCATGGCACCCGGAAATTGGCAAGGGAAATCCCGCGAACCGGCCCGGAAACAGCAAAATGGGCGGCCAAAGGCCGCCCATTCCCATATTTATTGTTCCTCCACCAGCATGAGGCAGCCGTCCTGATCGTATTTCAGCCGCTGGACCTCCGCCTTGGTGTTGCGGATGATCTCGTCCATGCGGACGCTTTCGGTGACGGTGGCCACAAAGGTGTAGGCCACGCCGTGGCGCTTGGCACGGCCGGTACGGCCGATGCGGTGGGTGTAGTTCTCCATCTCGTCGGGCACGTCGTAGTTGAACACCGCGTCCACATCGTCGATGTCCAGGCCCCGGGCGGCCACGTCGGTGGCCACCAGCACCTTGATCTCGCCCTTTTTGAACTTGTCCAGGGTCTTTTCCCGCACCCGCTGCTGAATGTCGCCGTGGATGGCCTGGCAGGAGATCCCCCGCATCTGCAGCAGTCCGGCCAGCCGGTCGGTCATGTTCTTGGTGTTGCAGAAGGCGATGGCCCGCTCGTACTCCCCGTGGGTGATGAGGGCCACGATGGTGTCCAGCTTCTTCTCCCGGCCGTCCAGGTCGATGCGGTACTGGGTGATGTCGGGCTTGGACTCCTCCACCGGCCGGACGGTGATCTCAATGGGGTCCCGCTGGTACACCCAGGAGATGTCCATGACCTCCCGGCTGATGGTGGCGGAGAACATCCCCATGTTCTTCCGGTGCTTCAACTGGTCCAGGATGCGGGTCACGTCCCGGACAAAGCCCATGTCCAGCATCCGGTCGGCCTCGTCCAGCACCACCGTCTCCACCTTGTCCAGGCGGACGGTGCGCCGCTTCATATGGTCCATGAGGCGGCCGGGGGTGGCCACCACAATCTGGGGCTTCTTTTTCAGGGTGTTGATCTGCTTGTC
>NZ_CAJFGT010000072.1:0-12904 GCF_904377885.1 Flavonifractor sp. An112
CATGGGGCCGTCGGTGGCGGCGATAACCAGGATAGCGCCGTCCATCTGAGCAGCGCCGGTGATCATGTTCTTGATATAGTCGGCGTGGCCCGGGCAGTCAACGTGGGCATAGTGACGCTTGTCGGTCTCGTACTCCACGTGGGCAGTGTTGATGGTGATGCCGCGCTCGCGCTCCTCGGGAGCCTTATCGATGCTGGAGTAGTCCTCGTACTGGGCCTGACCCTTCAGAGCCAGATACTTGGTGATAGCAGCGGTCAGAGTGGTCTTGCCGTGGTCAACGTGGCCGATGGTGCCAATGTTGACATGGGGCTTGGTACGCTCAAATTTAGCCTTAGCCATTTTAAGTGTCCTCCTTAATTACTCAAGTTGGGATAGAGTCATTTCCACATAAATGCGAAAATATTGTATAGCATTGCAGAATAAAAAGCAATACTTTTGTTGCGGGAATTGCCTCGGAACGAAAATTAGTCGTCCTTGCGGCCCCGCTCGGCAATGATCTTCTCGGCAATGCTCTTGGGAATCTCCACATAGCTGTGGGGCTCCATGGAGTACTGGCCGCGGCCCTGAGTGGAGGAACGCAGGTCAGTGGCGTAGCCGAACATACTGGCCAGAGGCACCAGAGCGTCCACCTGAGTGGCGCCGGGACGGCTCTCCTGGCCCTGGATCATGCCGCGGCGGCTGGTCAGGTCGCCGATAACGTTGCCCAGATACTCGTCGGGCACGATGACGGAGACCTTCATCACGGGCTCCAGCAGGACCGGGTTGGCCTTGCGCATGGCCTCCTTGAAGGCCATGGAGCCGGCGATCTTAAACGCCATTTCAGAGGAGTCGACCTCGTGGTAAGAACCGAAGGTCAGGTGGACCTTCACGTCCACAACAGGATAGCCGGCCAAGATACCCGCCTGCATGGCGCCCTGGATACCGGCGTCGACCGCGGGGATATACTCCTTGGGGATGACGCCGCCGGTGATCTCGTTGAGGAACTCATAGCCCTTGCCGGGCTCGTTGGGCTCGATGGTGATGCGGACGTGACCGTACTGGCCCTTACCGCCGGACTGACGGGCATACTTGGTGTCCTGCTCGACAGACTTCTTGATGGTCTCCTTGTAGGCGACCTGGGGAGCGCCAACGTTGGCCTCCACCTTGAACTCGCGGAGCAGACGGTCCACGATGATCTCCAAGTGGAGCTCGCCCATGCCGGCGATGATGGTCTGACCGGTCTCCTCGTCGGTGTAGGTCTTGAAGGTGGGGTCCTCTTCAGCCAGCTTCACCAGCGCCAGGCCCATCTTCTCCTGACCAGCCTTGGTCTTGGGCTCGATGGCCACGCGGATCACGGGATCGGGGAACTCCATGGACTCCAGAATGATAGGAGCCTTCTCATCGCACAGGGTGTCGCCGGTGGTGGTGTTCTTCAGGCCCACGGCGGCGGCGATATCGCCGGAGAAAACCTCCTCGATGTCCTCACGGTGGTTGGCGTGCATCTGCAGGATGCGGCCCATACGCTCCTTCTGGTTCTTAGTGCTGTTGAGCACGGAAGAGCCGGTGGTGAGCTTACCGGAGTACACACGGAAGAAGGACAGACGGCCCACATAGGGGTCGGTCATGATCTTAAACGCCAGAGCGGAGAAGGGGGCGTTGTCGTCGGCGGGACGCTCGTCCTCTTCGTCGGTCTCGGGGTTGGTGCCCTTGATGGCGGGGATGTCCAGAGGAGAGGGCATGAAGTCCACGATGGCATCCAGCAGCTTCTGCACGCCCTTGTTGCGGTAAGAGGTACCGCAGGTCACGGGAACCAGCAGGTTCTCGATGGTACCCTTACGCAGAGCGCGGCGCAGCATATCCTCGGGGATGGGCTTCTCCTCCAGAGCCAGCTCCATGATCTCGTCATCGATGTCGGCGCAGGCGTCCACCAGCTTGGTGCGGTACTCCTGGGCCAGCTCCATCATGTCGGCGGGGATCTCCTCCACGCGCATATCCTTGCCCAGCTCATCGTAGTAGATGTCGGCGTCCATCTCCACCAGGTCGATGATGCCCTTGAAGGTATCCTCGGAGCCAATGGGGAGCTGGATGGGCACGGCGTTACACTTCAGGCGGTCGTGGATCATGCGGAGCACGTTGTAGAAGTCAGCGCCCATGATGTCCATCTTGTTGACGTAGATCATGCGGGGAACCTTGTAGTGGTCGGCCTGACGCCACACGGTCTCGGACTGAGGCTCAACGCCGCCCTTGGCGCACATGACGGTCACGGAACCGTCCAGCACGCGCAGGGAGCGCTCCACCTCTACGGTGAAGTCCACGTGGCCCGGGGTGTCGATGATGTTGATACGGGTCTGGGGGAACTGGTTCTTAGACCCCTTCCAGTAACAGGTGGTAGCAGCGGAAGTGATGGTGATGCCGCGCTCCTGCTCCTGAGCCATCCAGTCCATGGTGGCGGTACCATCATGGGTCTCACCGATCTTGTAGTTAACACCGGTGTAGTAGAGGATGCGCTCGGTGGTAGTGGTCTTACCGGCATCGATGTGAGCCATGATGCCGATATTTCTGGTATTCTCTAAGGTAACTTTCCTAGGCATACTCTAACTCCTTACCAGCGATAGTGAGCGAACGCCTTGTTGGACTCGGCCATCTTGTGGGTGTCCTCACGCTTCTTGACTGCGGAGCCAAGGTTGTTGGAGGCATCCATGATCTCGCCGGCCAGGCGCTCCTTCATGGTCTTCTCGCTGCGGCTGCGGGAGTAGTTGGTGAGCCACCGCAGACCCAGGGTCTGACGGCGCTCGGGCCGAACCTCAATGGGCACCTGGTAGGTGGCGCCGCCCACGCGGCGGGCCTTGACCTCCAGGGACGGCATGATGTTCTCCAGAGCGGTGGTGAACACGTCCAGGGGATCCTTATCGGTCTTCTCCTTGATGATATCGAAAGCTCCGTAGACCACCTTCTGGGCCACGCCCTTCTTACCGTCCAGCATGATGCTGTTGACCAGCTTGGTCACCAGGACGGAATTGTAGATAGGATCGGGCAGAACCTCCCGCTTGGGTACGTTTCCTCTTCTGGGCACTTTGCTTCCCTCCTTCATAGTATGATTTCATAGGTACTCGAAGGCGTTTCAAACGCCCCCGTGTAAGACAAGTGCCTGCTTGTCCAGTGCCTCACAGGAAAACGCCCCTATTGTATAGGAAGCGCCTCTGCAAGGACAACTGCCTTGCGCGATTGCGCGTTAGTTCATTTCATGTTACTGCAAGCTTGCAGCGTGGTTGGAAGTAATCGTTATAATTACTTCTTGCCGGCCTTGGGCCGCTTGGCGCCGTACTTGGAACGGCCCTGCATACGGTTGGCAACGCCCTGAGCATCCAGAGTGCCGCGGATGATGTGGTAACGAACACCGGGCAGGTCCTTAACACGGCCGCCGCGGATCATGACCACGGAGTGCTCCTGCAGGTTGTGGCCAACACCGGGAATATAAGCGGTCACTTCGTAGCCGTTGGTCAGACGCACACGGGCGATCTTACGGAGAGCGGAGTTAGGCTTCTTCGGGGTGGAGGTACGGACAGCGGTGCACACACCTCTCTTCTGGGGAGAAGGCAGGTCGGTCTCGCGGTTCTTCAGGGTGTTCAGGCCCTTCTGCATAGCAGGAGAATTGGACTTGTAGGTCACGGCCTCGCGTCCCTTGCGAACGAGCTGGTTAAACGTAGGCATGGTTTTCCTCCTTTCTTTGTTTCTGAGAAATATATTTTAACGGAATAATCAAAAATTATACCGTTAAAACCAAAATCAGTGCAGCAGCGCGGCTACGGCGCTGCCCACGGCGATGCCGCAGACGGAACCCAGTTCCTTCATCTGCGCCACCTTTTCCACCGGCACGCCCTTTTCGGCGCACAGCGCCTCCACCGGGCCGGTGAGCGCCGGATCGGCGTCCTGGGCGAGAAAAACACGGGCGGCCCGCCCATCGTCGATGGCACGGCGGGTCTGCTTGACCCCCACCACCTTGGCGCCCTGCTTGAGTTGGGTGAGCATCGGTAAGCCTCCCGTTCCTTGAAATCACGGAGATTGGCGGTCGTTTTACCGTCTTTTCCCCATCGGCAGGCACACCTGCGCAATTCCGGATTATATCATACCCCAAAATGTAAGTCAATCAGAAAATCACTGGATTTTCCAACAGTTTCGGGGCGTTTCCCGTCGGAATGCCGAGGGGCGGCGTACCAGCCGGTACGCCGCCCCTTTTCCGGACGTCTCAGGAAAACTCAGAAGGGCCCGTAGCCGATCTGATTTGCAACCACCACCAGGATAAAGCCGGCGGCGATCAGACAGGCATAGATCTTCCAGGCAAACTTGAACCAGTGGCCGTAATCCATGCCGCACAGGGAGAGCTGAAGCAGAGAGGCGGTAGGCCAGAAAGTGTTGGTGAATCCATCACCGTACTGGTAAGCCAGTACCATCACCTGCTGGTTGATACCCAGCACCTGACCCAGGGGCTGGAGAATAGGCATCATGACCACAGCCTTGCCGCTGCCGGAGGAGACAAAGAAGTTAAAGAGGGTGACAAAGGCGTAGATGATGAGCAGGGTGATGACGGGACTCTTGCCCTCCAGCAGGCCGGAGACACCATGGATAATCGTGTCGGTGATGTTGCCCTCCGTGAGCAGGACAGACACGGCCCGGCTGAAGCCGATGACCATGGTGGGAGCAATGACGCCGGCCATGCCCTTGCCGAACTCGGTGCAGGCCTCGGTCAGATCTATGCGGGACAGGATGATACCCAGGATGGTGACCGGGAAATAGCAGGCAGTAATCTCAGGCAGGCCCCACATCCACAGGAGAGAACCCACTACGGAGAACACAATGGTGGCCAGAAAGGCCAGGATAATGACAATCCGGCCCTTGGTAAACTTCAGGCCCGCTTCAAACTCCATAGGGGCAGTCTGCTCCTGGAGGTAGTTCTCGCCCATAATGCTGTTTTTGGGGTCCTTCTTGATCTTGATGCAGTAGCGGACCAGGAAGAACAGAGCAATGACGAAAAAGACCGCCAGGCCCACTGCCCGGAACGCAATGCCGGAGTACATGGGCAGTCCCACCAGGGTCTGGGCTACGCCGGTGGTGTAGGGGTTGACCATGCCGCAGGTAAAGCCTACAGCGGTGGAGAGCAGGATGATGGCGGTACCCACCATCTTGTCATAGCCCAAAGTGATAAACAGCGAGATAATGATCGGATAGAAAGGATAGAGGGCGTCCAGATAACCGATGACACCCAGGGCGGTAAACAGGGTAAAGAAGATGATCACCATGACCAGTCCGCCCCGGCCGCTGATCCGGATCAGGGACTGAATACCGGCGGAAAAGGCGCCGGTCTTATTGATGATCTGGATACAGCCGCTGATGAGCAGTACGGCTCCAATGATGCTGGCGCTCTCCACAAAGCCCTGGTGGAGGGCAGTGAAGAACTGCAAAAAGCCCACCGGGGTCTGTTCCACAAAACTGAAGCTGTTGGGGTCCACCGTACCGCTGGCGTCCCGGACGTAGGAACCGGCAGGGACGATGTAAGTCAGCGCGGTGATGATAAGCATCAGGATCAGAATGACGATGTACACATGGGGCATACTGAAGCCCCTCTTCTTATTTAATGTGTTTCCCATAACATATTATCCTCCTCTTGTCTTGCTGTTCTCTCGCAGCACTGCTCCGTTCAACCCTGGGTCTTCTTTTTCAGCCACTCCACGGCGCAGTTGGCCAGGATGGCGGTGCCCAGAGCAAAGGCGCTCTCATCCAGTACCATGTTGGGGTTATGCAGCGGATAGCCGTCAGGAGAGCCCGCCCCCATAAAGGCATAGAATCCGGGCACATGGCGGGTCACATGGCCGAAGTCTTCAGCCCCCTTCATGGGGGGAACCGGCTTTACATTCTCCGCGCCCAGGATCTCGGCGGCAAAGGGAACGATCTCCGCGGAGAAGTTGGGGTCGCACACGGTGCTGGGGGTCTTAAGTACCCGCACCTCATAGGTGCCCCGCCAGGCCTTGATGTAGTGTTCCAGGATCTCAGGAATGCGCTCAATCAGATGGTCGTAGGCCTCCGGGCTGAGGGTGCGGAAGGACACCATGATCTCCGCAGTATCAGGGATGATGTTGGAGGCCCGGCCGCCGTTGAGGGCGCCTACCGTCATGGTAGCAAAGGCCTCCGGGTCCACCTCCCGGGGAATGAGCATATTGAGGGCGGAGCACACCTGAGTGGCAATGTTCACCGGGTCGATGGTCTTTTGGGGCTCGGAGGAGTGGCCGCCCTTGCCCTGGATGCTGACAATAAAGGTGGCCATGGCTCCGGAGGCCACGCCGGGAGAGTAGTTCAGCTTGCCGACTTCCACCTGGGAGCCCACATGGAGGGCCATGGCGGCGTCCACCTTGGGGTTCTCCAGCAGGCCGTCGTCCACCATGGTGCGGGAACCGTAGCCCATCTCCTCACCGGGCTGGAACATCAGCTTCACGGTACCGGGCAGCTGGTCCTCCATATCCTTCAGGATCTGGGCGGCGCCCAGCAGCATGGCGGCATGGGCGTCGTGACCACACATATGGGCGGTGTTGCCCTTGGAAGCAAAGTCCAGGCCGGTGGTCTCCTCCATGGGCAGGCCATCCATATCAGCCCGCAGCAGGATACAGGGGCCGCCCTTACCGATCAGGCCCACCACACCGGTGGATTCAGGCGCGTCGGGATAACCGGCAAACACCATCTTCTCCCGCTCCTCCTGGGTATGGATTCCGCAATCATGATGGGGTATGCCCATCTCGTCCAGCCGTTTTTTCACATACTCCGCCGTTTTGGGGGTATAGACACCCACTTCGGGGATCTGATGCAGACAGCGCCGGTCGGCGATGATCTGCGCCTCGATGGCACGGGCCTTTTCCAGCATCTCGTTCATAGGGAGTTCTCCTTTCTATGGTCCACGCGGAACACCGCGTTACGCCTGATAGACTGTGACACCGTTGAGCACGGTCTCCAGTACCTTCACCTGGGGGAACTGGCTGGGCTGGACCTCAAACAGATCCTGATCCAACACCACCAGGTCGGCCTGCTTGCCCACCTCCAGAGTACCCCGCACCCCCTCGTCCCGGCTGGGCCAGGCGGCATCCGAGGTAAAGAGCCGAATGGCCTGCTCCACGGTGAGAGCCTGCTCGGGCAGATAGGTCTTGGTGCCAGCCCGGTTCTGCCGGGTGATGGCGGCGCGCATATTGTCCAGCACGTTAAAGGGCTCCACCGGGCAGTCGGAACCGCCGCTGACGTGCAGGCCCAGGTCCAGCATGGCCTTCCAGTTGTAGCAGTCTCTGGCGTGCTCCTCCCCCACCCGCTCGGCAATGATGTTCATGTCGGCGTCGATAAAGATGGGCTGGATATAGGCCTGGAGGCCCAGTTCCTTCATCCGCTCCAGCAGGGCGGGGGTGGTGGTCTGGGCGTGGACGATGCCGTGGCGGTGAGCCGTCCAGGGATTGGCCTGCTCCGCTTTCTCCATGGCGTCACACACCTTTTTCAGGGCCAGGTCACCGATAGCATGGACCGCTACGTCCATGTGGATATCGTGAGCCGCCTGGATGCGGCGGCACAGCTCCTCTTCTGTATAGATCGGAATACCGTGGTTGTCCCGGTCATCCACATATCCGTCAATCATCTCGGCAGATTTGGCACCCAAAGAGCCGTCCTGAAGCAGTTTCCGGGGGCCGGTCCGGAAGAGGCTGGTTCGGTCCGCCGGGTCGCTGCGCACGCCCTTGAGCCGTTCAAAATCCTCCGGCTCCACCAGGCACTGCTCATACACCCGCACGGTCAGTTCCCCGTCGGCCTCCATCTCCCGGAAAATACCGATGAGGCGGATGGGGTCCATACCGGCGATAGCCATCAGATCATCAGAGTGGATACAGGTGATGCCGGCGGCATTCAGCTCCTTTTGCCCTTCCCGGATCAGCTGACGCACATAGGCGTCGTCCGCCTGGGGCAGCACGTCCATGTAGAGGCGGGCGGCGTTCTCCCGCAGGATACCGTGCTCAAAATCCACCAGAGCCATCACCTCAGGCTCCACATTTTTCAGGGCACGAATCTTCTCCAGCATCACGGTATTGCAGGCGGCGATATGGATGCAGGTCCGCAGCATACACACCGGGATCTCAGTGGAGATGCGGTCCATGTCCTCTTTCGTCAGCAGCCGTCCCTCTTCCATAGTCTCCTGATTCCAGCCCATGCCGATGAGGTAACCGGGATGCTCCGTCTCAATCCGGGCCTTACAGCGCGCCACCACTTCATCGATGTTTTTAACGCCCAGCAGAGGCACATTCCGGCGGAACATGGCGTAGTGGAGCAGGTGCATATGGGTATCGTTAAAGCCAGGCAGCACACAGGCGCCGTTAAGGTCCTTTTTCTCATCCCATCGCTGGGTCAGCGCCTCCTGATTTGTCCCCAAAAACACAATTTTCCCATCTTGAACACCAATGGCCTCATATCGGCTTATGGTCTGATCCATCGAAAGAATCGTTCCGTTATAGCGAAGGGTTCGCATATCGATCTTCCTTTCTTCCCATTCAGTCTGTTTCCTCTTTCACAAGAAGCAAATTCCGTGCCAACCGGAGGTCAGAGTACAAAAAGACCGCCCTATTTGTCTTTTCATGCAGAAAGAAGGGCTTCTGCTCCTCTTTCCGCCGACAAACGGGGCGGTCCTTGCTGCGCTTTATGGGAAGAGTCTCCCTTATTGCAGGCAAAATTTTTTGCGGATGCAAAATTTTTTACAGGTTATATTTTTGCAGTTTATATTTCAGGTTCTGTCTGGACAGGCCCAGCAGACGGGCAGCCTGCGAGATGGAGGAGGATTGTTCCATAGCCTTGTGCAGCAGCTCCCTTTCATACTGTTCCAGCGCCTTGGTCAGTGAAAAGCCCGGGTCAATATCTCCCTCCCGGCTCTCTTCCGCCAGGGATACCTCCTGATACTCCAGGGCGTCCTCCATGTGGTCCAGCACCAACAGCTCGGAGCGGGCGGAGGCAAAGGCTCCCTCGATGACATTCTGCAGCTCCCGCACATTGCCGGGCCAGCTGTACCGTTCCAGCCGGCGGAGGGCCTGATCACTGATCCCCCGGATGCTGCGCTTCATCTTCCGGTTATACTGGTCGATAAAATAGCGAATGAGCAGCGGAATATCTCCCACTCGCTTCCGCAAGGGAGGCAGCGTAATTCTCACCACACCAAGGCGGTAGTACAGATCCTCCCGCAGCCGGTGTTCCCGGATCAGCTTGGCAGGCTCCTCGTTGACAGCCGCCACGATACGCACATCAAAGGGGATGTCCCGGCTGCCGCCCAGGCGGCGGACCTTCTTCTCCTCCAATACCTTTAATAATTTAGCCTGGAGGCCGATCTCCATGGAGTTGATCTCATCCAGAAACAGCGTGCCTCCGTCGGCCTCCTCCAGCAGACCTTTCCGGGTCAGAGCGCCGGTGTAGCACCCCTTCTCAGTGCCAAAGAACAGGCTCTCCAGCAAATTGGCCGGAATGGCCGCACAGTTCTGGGAGACAAAGGGCCTGCCGGAACGCCGTCCCTCGCTGTGGAGGGACTCTGCCACCAGTTCCTTGCCGGTGCCCGTCTCGCCGTAAATGAGCACGGAGGAATCCAGGGGCGCCACGTCCCGGATGCGTTTCTTCAGGGCCAACATAGCCGGGTCCTGGGTGATGATGCGGTCCAGGGTGGAAATGCCTCCCTCCCCCCGGATAACCCGCTGATCGATGGAGTGGAACTTGGAGGAGTCAATGACGCACGCCACCTGTCCGTCCACCACGATGGGGATGGTGGTGGACTCCAGCAGCACCCGCTCGCCCCGGCGGTTATTGATGTCCTGCAATACATTATAAGAAGGCTTTCCGGTTCTCAGTGCCTGGATGATGGTGCTGCTCTCCTCGTCCAGTTCAGGATACAATTCAAAGATATGCAGCCCCACCGTCTCACCGGAACGCCAGTAGTTGTCCAGAAAAATCCGCTGAAACTCCACTATACCGTCCCGGTTGGCGATGAGCAGTCCATCCGTGTCCTCACACAGGCGGATCACATCCGCGATCTGTTCCGCCACCTCTCTGTCCTGCATCCTGCTCTCCTCCATCCTGCCGCAGACATGAAAAAAATCTGGATTTCTCCAGATTTTCACCAAACAGCCGTTGACTTTTCCTGTGATTTCATGGTATACTAAAACGCTCTTAACTTCCGATTGCGTCAGAACATTCTGCCCCACTGTGTGGTCAGTTTAACACAACAGGGCGGAAAGCGCAAGAGGATATCAGAATATTTTTATCCACGCATCCGGGTGTTCGCATCCGGTAACCTACCGCCCCTTTTGTATGATTTGACGGAAAGCAGCAACCTTCGCCGGAATCGTCCCCCTGTGGCGGCGGTTCCAGACAATGAAATCGAGGTGTTTTTTCTACGATGGTCAAGGACGTCTACTTCGGCAAGACCCTCCGCAAAAGCTTCGCCCGCCATGAAGAGATCCTGGAAATGCCCAACCTGCTGGAGGTGCAGAAGAACTCCTACAAGTGGTTCCTGGAGACAGGCCTGCGTGAAGTCTTTAAGGATGTGGCCTCCATTACCGACTACGCCGGCAATCTGGAGCTCTCCTTCATCGACTACTCCATGGATGAGCCTCCCAAGTACAACGTGGAGGAATGCAAGGCCCGGGACGCCACGTACGCCGCTCCTATCAAGGTCTGGGTGCGCCTGCGCAACAAAGAGACCGACGAGATGAAGGAGCAGGAGATCTTCATGGGAGATTTCCCCCTGATGACCAAGGCCGGTACCTTTGTCATCAACGGCGCCGAGCGCGTCATCGTCTCCCAGATCGTCCGTTCCCCCGGCATCTATTATGCCCGCACCGAGGATAAGACCGGCAACGTGGTGTACGCCACCACCGTCATTCCTTACCGCGGCGCCTGGCTGGAGTATGAGACCGATCTCAGCGACATCTTCTATGTCCGCATCGACAAGAACCGCAAGCTGCCCATCACCTGCCTGATCCGGGCCGTGGGTCCCAAGACCGACTCCGAGATTCTGGAGCTGTTCGGCAACGATCCCCGCATTGTGGCCACCCTGGAGAAGGACGCCTGCAAGACCTATGAGGAGGCCCTGCTGGAGATCTACCGCAAGCTGCGCCCCGGCGAGCCCCCCACGGTGGACTCCGCCGAGAGCCTGCTCAACGCCCTCTTCTTCGACCCCCGCCGGTACGACCTGTCCGCCGTGGGCCGCTACAAGTTCAACAAGAAGCTGGCCATCTGGTCCCGCCTGTCCGGCCAGAAGCTGGCCATGCCCATCGTGGACCCCACCACCGGCGAGATCCTGGCCGAGCCCGGCGTGGTGCTCACCCGTGAGCAGGCCCGGGAGCTGGAGGCCAAGGGCGTCAATGAGGCCGTGCTGGACCTGGAGGGCGGCGTACAGCTGAAGGTGTTCTCCAACAACATGGTGGATATGGCCGGCTTTGTGGACTTTGACCCCGCCCAGTGCGGCGTCACCGAAAAGGTGCGCTTCTCCGTCCTCCAGGAGCTGCTGCAGAACTACTCCGGCGAGGAGCTGCAGGAGGCTGTCAAGGACCGCATCGATGACCTGGTTCCCAAGCACATCATTGTGGACGACATCATGGCGTCCATCAACTACCTGAACTGCCTGGCCCATGGCGTGGGCAACGCCGACGACATTGACCACCTGGGCAACCGTCGTCTGCGCTGCGTGGGCGAGCTGCTGCAGAACCAGTTCCGCATCGGCTTCTCCCGCATGGAGCGCGTCATTCGGGAGCGCATGACCATTCAGGACCTGGACATCGTCACTCCCCAGTCCCTGATCAACATCCGTCCCGTTACCGCCGCGATCAAGGAGTTCTTCGGTTCCTCCCCCCTGAGCCAGTTCATGGACCAGACCAACCCTCTGGCCGAGCTGACCCACAAGCGCCGTATGTCCGCTCTGGGCCCCGGCGGTCTGTCCCGTGACCGTGCCTCCTTCGATGTGCGAGACGTTCACTACTCCCACTACGGCCGTCTGTGCCCCATTGAGACACCCGAAGGTCCCAACATCGGTCTGATCTCCTATCTGGCCTCCTATGCCCGTATCAACCGCTACGGCTTCATCGAGGCTCCCTACCGCAAGGTGGATAAGGCCACCGGCAAGGTCACCGACCAGGTGGAGTATATGACCGCCGATATGGAGGACGAGTTCACCATCGCCCAGGCCACCGAGCCTCTGGACGAGAACGGCTGTCTGAAGAACGCCCGTATCACCTGCCGTCACCGCAACGAGATCATCGATGTGGACCGGGATCAGGTGGACTACATGGACGTGTCCCCCAAGATGATGTTCTCCATCGCTACCGCCATGATCCCCTTCCTGGAGAACGACGACGCCAACCGTGCTCTGATGGGCGCCAATATGCAGCGTCAGGCCGTGCCTCTGCTGACCACCCAGGCCCCCATCGTGGCCACCGGTCAGGAGCACAAGAACTGCATCGACTCCGAGGTCGCCATTCTGGCCGAGGAGGACGGCGTGGTCGCCAAGGTGTCTGCTCAGTACGTCACCGTCCGCTATGACAGCGGCCGGGTGGAGGAGTACAAGCTGACCAAGTACCTGCGCTCCAACCACGGCACCTGCATCAACCAGCGTCCCATTGTCAACGCCGGCCAGCGGGTGGAGAAGGGCGAGGTTATCGTGGACGGCCCCTCCACCTCCAACGGCGAGATCGCCCTGGGTAAGAACATTCTCATGGGCTTTATGACCTGGGAAGGTTACAACTACGAGGACGCCATCCTGCTCAACGAGCGGATGGTGAAGGAGGACGTGTTCACCTCCATCCACATCGAGGAGTACGAGACCGAGTCCCGCGACACCAAGCTGGGCCCCGAGGAGATCACCCGGGACATCCCCAAC
>NZ_CAJFGT010000073.1:0-12209 GCF_904377885.1 Flavonifractor sp. An112
CCTGATCCGCTTCAAGCGGATGCAGGGCTACGCCGCCCTGTGGGTGCCCGGCACCGACCACGCCGGCATCGCCACCCAGATCAAGGTGGAGGAGGAGCTGCGCAAGAACGAGGGCCTGTCCCGCTACGACCTGGGCCGGGAGAAATTCCTGGAGCGGGTGTGGGACTGGAAGCACAAGTACGGCAACCGCATCGTGGAGCAGCAGAAGAAGCTGGGCGCTTCCTGCGACTGGTCCCGTGCCCGGTTCACCATGGACGAGGGCCTCAGCAAGGCCGTCCGCCACGTGTTTGTCTCCCTGTACAAGAAGGGCCTGATCTATAAGGGCAGCCGCATCATCAACTGGTGCCCCAACTGTGTCACCGCCCTGTCCGACGCCGAGGTGGAGTATCAGGACAAGCCCGGCTCCTTCTGGCACATCCGCTACCCCATCCAGGGGGAGGAGGGCCGCTATGTCATCGTGGCCACCACCCGGCCCGAGACCATGCTGGGCGACACCGGCGTGGCGGTCAACCCCAACGACGAGCGGTACAAGGACATTGTGGGCAAACGTTGCATCCTGCCCCTGGTGGGCCGTGAGATGCCCATCGTGGCCGACGACTATGTGGACATGGAGTTCGGCACCGGCTGCGTGAAGATGACTCCCGCCCACGACCCCAACGACTTTGAGGTGGGCCTGCGGCAGAACCTGGAGACCATCCGTGTGTTGGACGACAACGGCAAGGTGGTGGAGGGCTACGGCCGCTACTCCGGCATGGACCGCTACGAGGCCCGGAAGGCCATTGTGGCCGACCTGGAGGAGCAGGGGTATCTGGTCAAGGTGGAGCCCCACCAGCACAACGTGGGCACCTGCTACCGCTGCCACAACGACGTGGAGCCTCTCATCTCCGCCCAGTGGTTTGTCAAGATGAAGCCTCTGGCTGAGGAGGCCCTGCGGGTGGTCAACGAGGGCGAGGTCAAGTTCGTCCCCGATCGCTTCTCCAAGATCTACACCAACTGGATGGAGAACGTTCATGACTGGTGTATCTCCCGTCAGCTGTGGTGGGGCCACCAGATCCCCGCCTGGACCTGCCAGGAGTGCGGTCACATCACCGTGTCCGAGGACGATCCCACCGAGTGCGAGCACTGCCACTCCAAGAACATCAATCAGGAGGAGGACGTGCTGGACACCTGGTTCTCCTCTGCCCTGTGGCCCTTCTCCACCCTGGGCTGGCCTGAGGAGACCGAGGACTACAAGTATTTCTATCCCACCGACGTGCTGGTCACCGGCTACGACATCATCTTCTTCTGGGTGGCCCGCATGATCTTCTCCGGCTGTGAGCATACCGGCAAGCCCCCCTTCCACACCGTGTTCATCCACGGCCTGGTGCGGGACGACAAGGGCCGCAAGATGTCCAAGTCCCTGGGCAACGGCATTGATCCCCTGGAGATGGCCAACCAGTACGGCGCCGACGCCCTGCGCTTCAACCTGGTCACCGGCAACTCCCCCGGAAACGATATGCGCTTCTACACCGAGCGGTGCGAGGCCATGCGCAACTTTGCCAACAAGATCTGGAACGCTTCCCGCTTCCTGATGATGAACCTGACCATCGACCAGTGCCAGCTGCCCGACAAGCTGGAGCTGGAGGATAAGTGGATCCTGTCCAAGCTCAACAGCGTCATCCCCGAGATCACCGAGAATATGGAGCGCTACGAGCTGGGCGTGGCTGCCCAAAAGGTGTACGACTTCATCTGGGATTCCTACTGCGACTGGTATATCGAACTGACCAAGACCCGCCTTCAGGGTGAGGACGAGGACTCCAAGGTGCGTGCTCAGCAGGTGCTGTGCTACGTGCTCACCCAGATCCTGAAGCTGCTCCATCCCTTTATGCCCTTCATCACCGAGGAAATCTGGCAGGCCCTGCCCCATGAGGGCGACTACCTGATGCTCCAGCAGTGGCCGGAGCACCACGCCAACCTGGACTTCCCCGAGGAAGAGAAGGCTATGGAACTCATCATGGACGCCATTCGGGCCATCCGTGCCCGTCGGGCCGAGATGAACGTGCCCCCCTCCAAGAAGGCACAGCTCACCGTCTCCACTCTGGAGCAGGCCGTGTTCCACCAGGGCACTCCCTTCCTGAAGCGTCTGGCCTATGCCAGCGACGTGAAGGTGGTGGAGGCCACCGATACGGTGGACGCTCAGGGTATGGTGACCATCGCCACCCATGCGGCCCGGCTGTATCTGCCCCTGGCTGAGCTGGTGGATCTGGAGAAGGAGAAGGCCCGCATCCAGAAGGAGCTGGACAAGAACCGCAAGGAGCTGGACAAGCTGGAGACCAAGCTGAATAACCCCGGCTTTGTAAACAAGGCCCCCGCCCAGGTAGTGGAGGCCGAGCGGGAGCGGGCGAATAAGCTGAAGGCTCTGCTGGTCAAGCTGGAAGAATCTGCGGCTGCGCTGGGCTGATAAAATTCTCGAAAAACAGAGAAACGCCGCCATCGAACGCGGATGGCGGCGTTTCTGTGCCCATATTGTCATACTTTGTTACACAACTGTGGTTGTGCTCCAGAGCAGAATCGGATAAAATGTACAGTAATATTGTACGGCCCAGTTTGACCCAGGCCGTGGAAAGGAGGTTGGAGCGTTGAAAAGACTGATCCCATTGCTGGCGGTACTGCTGCTGGGCGGATGTACCGGGTCCTGTCAGGATACCGGGGCGGTATCTACCGCGTTGCCCAGTGCCGCATCCACGCCTGAGGTGGAGCAGAGCGCCGAACCTACCCCCTCCGCGGAGCCCTCACCTACCCCCACGGCCCAGCCCACTGTTATGCCGGAACCTACGGCCTCCGTGGAGCTGGAGCCCTCTGCGGAGCCTTCGCCTACCCCCACGGCCTATGACGGACCTAACGATGAGGAGGTATTGTCCGCCTACCGGGCGGCGGTGCAGGCCTTCTGGTGGTTCCAGGTGGAGCCCCTGCCCTTTGATGAAACGGACAGCCGCGAGGTAGACGGTGCCACCTATTATCGGGTAGACTATCCCGGCATTGACAGCACGGTCAGCCTGCGGGGTTACCTCAAGAGCCTCTTTTCCGACGATCTGGTGGAAAAGCTGCTGCCTTATGACGGAACCCAGTATGTGGACATCGACGACGTCCTCTACGTCCAGGACGGCGGCCGGGGCACCGACATCACCAGGGGTGCCGAGACGACCCAGGTCCTGCGGGACGGAGACCCAAACCGCTGTACCGTCCGGGTGACGGTGGAAGTGCTGGACCCGGAGCAGGACGGCGCGGTGGTGGATACCCTGACGTTTGACTTCCCCTACGAAAAAGTGGGGGAGAAGTGGATCTTTACCGATTTTTCCCTGGTCCGGTGAGTCCTTCGACAAAATATATACCCCATCTGTGATAGGATCGCAGTATACCAAAAATTGGTATACTGCGATTTTTTTGTACAGGGGGGATATGCCATGGCAGTGACCTGCAAAGCAGAGAATCGGGCGCTGTACGCGGCCATTGACGGCGAGGTGGACCACCACCGGGCCAGACAGATTTTAGGCGAGTTGGTACGGCAGATCGACCTAACCATGCCCCGTCATCTGACGGTGGATCTGGGGGGCGTCAGCTTTATGGATAGTTCGGGGATCGCCGTACTGCTGCGGGCCAGCCGACGGATGAGCGAGCTGGAAGGGACCATGGAGGTGGTCCATGTGCCTGAGCAGGCAGGCAAGGTGCTTCGGGCAACCGGGCTGGACCGGTTGATCAAATTTGAATGACGGAGGAACTACATAATGAAACCGATGAATGAGGCCACGGTGGTCTTTCTCAGCCGGTCGGCCAACGAGGGCTTTGCCCGTACCACGGCGGCCTGCTTTGCCGCTCAGCTGGACCCCACTCTGGAGGAGATCAACGATATCAAAACGGCGGTGAGCGAGGGAGTAACCAACTGCATCGTCCACGCCTATCCGGACAAGCTGGGGCTGGTCCAGATGCGGCTGCGGCTCTTTGAGGACCACACCCTGGAGATCCAGATCAAGGATAAGGGCGTGGGCATCTCCGATGTGGAGCAGGCCCGACGCCCCATGTTTACCACCGGCGGAGAGGAGCGCAGCGGTATGGGCTTTACCATTATGGAGAGTTTTATGGACGGAGTGAAGGTACGCTCCACCCCGGGGAAGGGAACGGTGGTGACCATGCGCCGCAGGATCTCCCGACGGCTGGGAGGGGCGCAATGAATGTGGCGGATACCCCCGATCTGCTGGAGGAGGCCCGCCGGGGGGATAACGAGGCCTGCGCCAGGCTCATTGAGGAGAATGGTGGGCTGATCTGGTCCATTGTGCGCCGCTACTACGGCCGGGGAGTGGAGCCGGAGGACCTGTATCAACTGGGCTGCCTGGGCTTTGTGAAGGCGGTGCGGGGCTTCGATCCCGCCTTTGGCTGTCAGTTCTCCACCTATGCCGTGCCCAAGATCGCCGGTGAGATCCGGCGCTACCTACGGGATGACGGCGCTATTAAAGTCAGCCGCGGTCTGAAAGAGCGGGGGATGGCCATCCGGGCGGCCAGGGAACGGCTGTCGGCCTCCCTGGGCCGGGAACCCACCTTGTCCCAGCTGTCCGAGGCCACCGGGCTGGAGCCGGAGGAGATTGCAGCCGCTGAGGAGGCGGGGCTGCCGGTGGCCTCCCTCCAGATGGAGACAGGGGACGGCCTGACCCTGGAGAGTGTGTTGGGCACCGAGGGTATCGAGGAGGGTATCGTGGAGCGTGAGGCCCTGCGTACCGCCATCGCCGCCCTGCCTGACCGGGAGCAGCAGGTGATCCTGCTGCGCTACTACCGGGGTATGACTCAGGACCGGGCGGCCCGGGTGCTGGGGGTGAGCCAGGTCCAGGTATCCCGCATTGAGCGCCGGGCGGTGGAGCGGCTGCGAAAGAGACTGGAGGAGTGAGGGATGCGGACAAGCTGAGGGAGGCTGGCGTGTATTTGTCCTGTGCTGAGCATGACTTTGTTTGGATAAGAGGAACCTAATGGTGGTTTTTCTCGTCCAAAGGGAGTATAATGACCAAACAGAACAAAAAACGCAAGGAAGATGGATTGATATGGAAGATATTCTTTATATTGTCGTTCCCTGCTACAACGAAGAAGAAGTGCTGCCAGAGACCTCACGCAGGCTGAAAGAAAAGCTGGAGGCCCTGATGGCTGCCGGAACTATTTCCCGGGAGAGCCGGGTTCTTTTTGTCAACGACGGTTCCAAGGACAAGACCTGGCAGCTCATTGAGGAGCTGCACCAGAGCAGCCCCATCTTCTCCGGCGTGGACCTGAGCCGCAACCGGGGCCATCAGAACGCCCTGTTGGCAGGGCTGATGACCGCCAAGGAGCGGTGCGACATGGCCATCTCCATGGACGCCGACCTCCAGGACGACATCGATGCGGTGGACGCCATGGTGGAGCAGTATTATGCCGGGTGTGACATCGTATATGGCGTGCGCTCTTCCCGGAAGAAGGACACCTTCTTCAAGCGCTTTACCGCCGAGGGCTTTTACCGGCTGATGAACTCCATGGGGGCGGAGACGGTGTTCAACCACGCCGACTACCGCCTTATGTCCCGCCGGGCCCTGGAGGGACTGGCACAGTTCAAGGAGGTCAACCTGTTCCTCCGGGGGATCGTGCCCATGATCGGCTACCGCACCGGCACTGTGGAGTATGAGCGGGGAGAACGCTTTGCCGGCGAGAGCAAGTACCCCCTGAAAAAGATGCTCTCTTTCGCTATGGAGGGCATTACCTCCCTGTCGGTGAAGCCCATCCGCATGATTACTGGCCTGGGTTTCCTGGTGTTTCTGGTGAGTATCGCCATGCTCATCTACTCCATTGTCCGCTGGGCCATGGGTGAGACGATTCTGGGTTGGGCCAGTCTGATCTGCTCCGTGTGGGCCATCGGGGGACTGATCCTGCTCTCTTTGGGCGTCATTGGTGAGTACATCGGCAAGGTCTATCTGGAAACCAAGGAGCGGCCCCGGTTCCTGATCCGGGAGGTTTTGGAGGACGAGCATGGCAAAGCTGATTGATAACTCCATTCCCAAGTTCCTGCTGGTGGGGGTGGGCAACACCCTGCTGTCCATGGTGCTCATGTTTCTGCTGGAGGGACTGGGCTACTGGCCCTCCACCGCCATCGCCTATGCGGCGGGCGCGGTCATGAGCTTCTTCCTCAACCGTCACTTTACCTTCCACAGTGAGGAGACCTTCCTGCGCTCGGCGGTGAAGTTCGCCATCAACGTGGCGGTGTGCTATGTGATCGCCTACGCCTTGGCCCAGCCCATTGCCGGCTGGGTACTGGGCAGCACCGGCATGGACCCCATCTGGCAGGAGCGGCTCACCAAGCTGGGGGGTATGGCCCTGTATACTGTGCTCAACTATTTTGGTCAGCGCTTTTTCGCTTTCCAGAAAAAGAAGCATTAAATTTGTGTGAAATCCCCCGGTGTTCTCTTGCGTCCGCCGGGAAATGGGGGTAGAATAGGGCCAGCATTTCAGCCAGTATACCGCAAGGAGGTAGGAAAATGGCCTTTTTTGACGATTTGAAGGATAAAGCCACCGACCTGGGTCGGGCCGGCATGGCCAAGTCCAAGCAGCTGATGGAGATCACCAAGCTGTCCCTCAACAATTCCGGAGAGGAGGACGCCATCCGCAAGGCCTATCTGGAGATCGGCAAGCTCTACTATGCCGAGCGGGGGAGCGCACCGGAGCCGGGCTACGCCGCCCTCTGCCAGCGGATCACCACCGCCAAGATCAACATTGAGGAGAACAAGGCCCGCATCGCTCAGATCAAGAAGGACGGCACCCTGTCCGATGAGGATATTTCTCAGGCTGCCGCTCAGGCTGCCCGCGACCACACCGAGGAATAAAACAACCAAAGCCCTCCGCCCAACCGGCGGAGGGCTTTTCTTATGCCTGTAACTGGATTGTAACTGGACAAATATCTACTTCAAATGTAGTATAATGATATCCACTACAAATGAAGTTGGTGATAGAGATGAAACGACTCCCCGATACCGAGTTAGAAGTGATGAAAGCCCTGTGGGCCTCCGGGCCGGATACCCCGCGCTCCGCCCTGGAGACTGCCCTGGAGGGCTTTTGCTGGGCCTCCAATACGGTGAATACCTATCTGACCCGCCTGGTGGAGAAGGGCTTTGTAGCCGTTCGCCGGGAGGGAAAGAGCAACTTGTACACCCCGCTGGTCAGCCGGGAGGACTACCTGGCCTTTGACAGCCAGGCGGTGCTCTCCAAACTGTACGGCAGCTCTCCCCGAAACTTCCTGGCAGCCCTGGCCAGAAATGGCCTGGAGGAGCGGGATCTGGACGATCTGCGGGATCTGTTGGATGAACTGAGCGGGGAGAAGCAGAGATGACAGACTTTTTGACCTCCATGGCGGGCGTGAGCCTGGGAGGCGGGGTGGTAATCCTGCTGTTGGTGGTGTTGGCCAAACTGACCCGGGGACGATACGGCGCCAGGTGGCGGTGCTGGGCCTGGCTGCTGCTGGCCCTCCGACTGGCGGTCCCCCTGCCGCTGCTGCCCGCCGGGGCAGAAACCGCTCCCATACAGATCCAGGTGCCGCCGGACCGGGTGATCTACCAGCCGATGCGGACACCCCGGCCCAGTGCGGCTCAGCCCTCCCAGCCGGTTCAGACGGCGGCCCCATCTGCGGCGCCCTCGTCCGTCCCGGTCTCCACACCCGCGCCTGAGGTTCTGCCCACAGAGCAGACCCAGCCCGCCCCCATCACGGTGGGCGGTATTCTGCTGGCCCTATGGGTAACCGGTGGTGCGGCAGTGCTGGGGTGGAATCTCATAGCCCATTTCCGGTTTAAAAGATACCTGGCCCGGTGGTGCCGCCCGGCGGAGGATGCGGGCACTATCCGCCTGTTCAACGGACTGTGCGACAGCCTCTCCCTCCAGCGCAGGCCACGGCTGCGCCTGTGCCCCGGGCTGGCGGTACCCATGCTGGCGGGGCTGCTCAGGCCGGTGCTGCTGCTGCCGGAGGACGCCAGAGGTCAAGGACTGCGCTACGCCTTGCTCCATGAGCTGGTTCACTACCGCCGCCGGGACATTTGGCTGAAAACTCTGGTGCTGTGGGTGAACGCCGTCCACTGGTTCAATCCACTGGTGTGGCTGATGGTGCGCTCCGTGGAGCGGGATACTGAGCTGGCCTGCGACGAGGGGGCCCTGAAGCGGCTGCCCCAGGAGGAACACGCCGCCTACGGCAGAGCGATTTTGCAGGCCGTGGCTGCCCTGAGAAAGGAGAAAGCATGACATTACCAAAGACCCGGCTGTCCACAGCCATGAGCGGCTCGGCCAAAGAGACCGAGGGACGAATCCGCAATCTCTTTATCAAGCACCGGCGGCCCGCCCTGGGCCTGGTGACGGTGGTGGCCCTGGCCATCGGCCTGTGCGGCTCCCTGGTGGCCTGCCGGTCGGAGACGGCCATTTCCGCTGCCCCGGCGGGAGAGGAACTGGCTTTTGTCCTCACCGAGCCGGGAGAGGAGACGGTGCCCTTTGCGGATCTTTTAGGTCTTTCAGGTACCGTGACCCACACTTTGACAGACGATGGCGTGCATAATTACGCCTATCAGATCCGGCTGGAGGACGGAACAGAGTTTCCGCTGACGGAGACCTGGATGCCCCTGTACCAGGTGGATCTGGACGGGGATGGGGCGGTGGATGCCCTGGTGGAGAATGAATTCTTCCTGCAGGTGTACCGGTATTGGCCGGACGGGTCCCTGCGGACCCAGCAGCTCCAGGCGGCGGCAGCCGGTTTGCTGGGCCTGGAGGGGGACTATTGGCGCATGGTGGAGCTGGCCTTCCAGCCGGAGGATCAGATGGTGGTTATCCACGTCTGGCCCTATGATAACGTGGGAGAGATGGAGGAGCGGGTACCCCTGTCCCGGCTGCTGGAGGCGGCTAACTGGAGCGAGGTAGTACTTACCCCGGAGGGACAGCCCCTGCCGGATGGGAGCAGCCTCAGTTATCTGGAGAACCTTACGCTGGACGGCCAGGGTGCGGGAGACGACCGTCTGGTGGCCAGAACCACCTGGCCGGACGGGGAGGACCAGGGCTCCACGGAGATGGAGGTGACCCTGGGTACCGGAGAGGTGCTGTCCTGGCGTTATCCAGCGGTCACCAGCCCAACGGTCACCCCGCTCCATATGACCTCCAGAGAGCGGCAGTCCCTGCTGGCCTCCCTGGCAAGTCCCGGGTCCAACTACGGCGCCTGCGCCTATGTGGTGCTGGAGGTGGAGGACAATAAGCTGGCCCAGCGGTTCCAACTGGACGCCGTAGCTAATGCCTATGTGGAGACCGGGGAGAACGGCCTGCAAGTTCTGCGTATCCCGCAACTGTATGACCAATGGCACAGCCCTATCTGGGGGACAGCGGCCTGGGACGGCAGCCAGATCACCTATACCTCCGACGGCTACTTCACCGACACCTATGAGTTGGACGTGGGCGGAGACGAGACCCTGACCCTGGCCCTGCGGTGTACCCCGTCTCTGGAGGAGGGCGCGCCGGTCACAACGATGTTGTATGACCAGGTCCAGCTGTTGAAGGACGGCCAGGTGGTCCAGACCATCACACCGGAGGATGTGGCGGACGACGGGGTCCACACCTTCCAGGGCTTCCATATCGACAGCCCGGCAGGGGGCCCGGTGGAGACCCGGGATATCAACTTTGACGGGGTGGAGGAGTTCGGCCTGCTGTGCGACGCCACCCAGAACGCCTGCCGCTGCTGGTTTGTGTGGAACAGTGAGGCGGGACAGTTCCGCCATCTGGCCACCCTGGCCGGGGAACTGACCCTGCTGCCTGAGGAGGGGCAGCTGGAGGAGCGGATGTGGAACCGGGACTGGAACGCTATGGTGACCCGCACCTACGGCTGGGACAGCCAGGGCAACCTGGTGCTGCAATCGGAAACATAACAGGAGGAACGCTATGAAATTGCCCAAAACCCGGCTGTCCACGGCCATGAGCGGCTCGGCCAGGGAGACCGAGGGGCGGGTCCGCAATCTCTTTGTCAAGCACCGGCGGCCCGCTCTGGCTCTGGTGATGGCGGTGGGCTTTGCCATCGGTCTGTGCGGCTCCCTGGTGGCCTGCCGTGCCCAGATTGGCCAGGAGCAGCGGCTGGATGCCCTGTATGATGCCGCTGAGGTCAGTTTTGATGGGAAACCTCAGCGGGAGGAGCTGGCCTGTATCCAGGGCCAGGGGGGCACCCTGGTAGCCGGCCATTTTTACGACGACTATCCCTACTGTGCCCTGGTCATCGGCGTAGAGGATGACCGGGGCCAGCTTACTGGGCCGGTGTTTTCCGCCACCTCCAGCGGCGGAAGGCCCCAGGTTTCCACCTTCCGAAAGGACGATGTGGACTATCTCCTCTACACCGTCAACGGCGGAGGGCAGGGTTACACCTATGGAGAGGGGGGGCTGCTGGCCTTTGACGGCACCGACTTTACCTGGGTCTGGCCCATGAAGGGGGATCTGCGGCAGGAGGACGCCCAGGTCTGGATGGAGTACCAGAACTACTGGGAGGATCAAATACCCCTGCCCTGTCCCGGCGGGGTAGAGATCTTTCAGGGTGCGGATGACTGGCGCCTGTATGGCCAGGGTCCCCAATGGTCCTTTCGGGAGCGGCTCCAGCTGACGGGGGGGTACCATGCCCCTGAGCGGGTTATGAATGAGCTGCGCAGGGTTGTGGAGAGCCGCACCAGAGACCAGGATAACCCCTGGCAGGCCAGCAATACCTCCGCCCAGTGGCAGATCGTCCAGGTGACGCCGGGCGAGGAGACCCTGTGCGGACAGCGGTACACCCTGCTGGCCTGCTCTGTTTTGACGGGGGAGGAGTGGCTGGGAATGGAGGTGCTGCTCTGCCCCACGTTCTGGAGTGGTGAGGAGCAGCTCTGGCCCAATCTCATCCGGGTGGTCACAGGGAGCGAGGAAGAGGTGCGGCAGGCCCTGTCGGAGGAAAACCGGCAGGTGGAGACCGAGCGGATTACCATGACCACTGCCACCGGGAGAAACCTGTCCCTGGAGCTGGAACTGGAGCCGCTGGACCAGCAGCCCTATTGTCTGGCAATCGAGCAGATCCGGGTCTATGAGGGTGACACACCGCTTCAGTTCATGGCGGTGGAGGACGATGTGTATACGCCGGACAGCTTCTACCAGGGCCTGTTTCTGATCCGGGACCCCAATATTGGGGAGCCGGATATCCGGGACCTGAATTTTGACGGTTCCCCCGATTTGGGCCTGCTGGCGGAGTCGAGCTTTCCCCACAATGTGAGCTATGTGTGGTTCTTGTGGGACGAGGAGACGAGCCGGTTTTCCTTTTCCACCTACCTGTTTTCCAATCCCACCCTGGACGTGGAGAACCGGCAGGTGGTGGAACACATCCGGGGGGATGTGGGCCGTCCGGAGGAGGCAGTATATATCTGGAACGAAAATGGTACGCTGGAGCAGATCAGCTACAGACAGCTGGATTGGTAACAGAAGGGGAGGAACAAGTATGAAGGTGCCGCATACCAGGCTGTCCACCCATATGAGCGGCTCGGCAAAGGCCACCGAGCAGCGCCTGCGTAATCTCTTTGCCCGGCACAAGCGGCCTGCCCTGCTTTTGGTGGCGGTGGTAGCCCTGGCTATCGGCCTGTGCGGAGGGCTGGTGGCCTGCCGGAGTACCACGCAGGCCGGAAGTTTCACGATGGACACCCAGTATTATGACGCCCTGGGCAACTACATTGAGATCCCCAGACTGACGGCGGAGGGGGAGGGCGCCCAGGCGGTGAACCAGGCCCTGACCGCCCTCAAAAGCCAGTATCAGACCGTTATGGATGCCCCCATGAATACGGTAGGGGGCCAGCGGTGCCTGTTTTATCCTGCGGTCACCGAACGGTACGATAACCTGATCTTCTATTTGGACTCTGCCAGCTCCGGCAGCGACGGCGGTCTCTACACCCTGGTCTACGACCGGCAGGAGGATCGGGTGGTGCCCCTGGCGGAGGCCCTGGAATTGGCGGGAACCACGGAGGATGCCCTCTGCCGGGGAGCGGAGGAGTACCTGAACGGGGAACTGGCGGGTACGGAGGTGGCTCTGGCCGCCCAGGATGGGGCGGTGACCGGGTTCCGCATCCGGAATGACGGCGGGGTGGAGTTCTATCTCACCTGCATGACCGACGATGCCGACCCGGCGATGGACGCTGTGGACGGCTGGCAGC
>NZ_CAJFGT010000074.1:0-12075 GCF_904377885.1 Flavonifractor sp. An112
GATGGACACCTTCCGGTGGGAAGTGGGCTGGCAGCCGCCCTTCACGATGTCGGGGATGACGAAAACCACGGTCTTGCCGGGAGCGGCCAGCTCCTTCAGGGGGGGCATACCCATGGGGTTGCGGATGGACTCCAGGGTGGCGTTGTACAGGCTGTCCCAGTCCTGGGGCAGGCACTCAGGGTCGGGCACGGTGGTGCCGGGGATAAACACGTCGGTGTTGTCGGGCAGCTCAGCGCTCATCAGGCCGTGGCCGTATTCAAAATCAAGCTTCATAGATGATCTCCTTATTGATGCAGATGGGTTTGGGTTATTACAGACCGTGGAAGAGCAATGGGGCCTGGGCCCGCAGACGCTCCAGCTCCTGGGGCTCGGTAACAGGCATAAACACAGACAGCAGAATGAAGAAGCAGCTGATGGGAGAGGTGAAGAAGGTGGCCCAGCTGCCCTTGGACACGATGAGGGCGCGGCGCAGGTTGGACTCGCACAGCTTGCCCAGCACCAGGCCGATGACCATGGGGGTCATGGGCATATCCAGCTTGGTCATAAAGTACCCGAAGATGCCCACGCCCACCATGAAGATGGCGTTGAAGGCGGAGTAGTCGATGGCGAAGGCGCCGATGACGCACAGGACCACCAGAATGGGCACCAGGGTGCTGGTGGGAACCCGGGTGATGTTGACAAAGCCCCGGATGAAGGCCCGGCCCTGAAGGTACATGAAGATGTTCACGATGATGAGGCCCAGCATAATGGTGTAGACCCATTCCCCGTGCTGGGTGAAGAGCTGGGGACCGGCGGCGATGCCCTGCATGGTGAGCGCGCCCAGCAGAACGGCGGTGTTGGTGTCGCCGGGGATGCCCAGGGTGAGCAGGGGGATGAGGGTGGCGCCGGTGACGGCGTTGTTGGCGGTTTCAGAAGCCACCACGGCCTCCTCGGAGCCGTGGCCGTACTCCTCGGGGTGCTTGGAGGTACGCTTGGCCTCGTTGTAGGCCAGGAAGGAGGAGATGGCCGCGCCGGTGCCGGGCACCGCGCCGATGAACACGCCCAGGATGCTGGACTTGAGAAGTACCATCTTGTACTTGAACACATCCAGGAAGGAGACCTTTTCTTTTTCGACTTTAACTGCTTTGCCGGTATCCTTGTTCATGTCCCGGGCTTTGGCCATGATTTCGGTGATGGCAAACAGGCCGATGAGCACGGGAATGGTGTCGATGCCGCCGGCCATCCGGTTGATGCCGAAGGTGAACCGGCTGACGCCGTCCATGGGATCGATACCGATACAGGAGATCAGCAGACCCACAAAGCCCATCAGCAGGCCCTTGATCTGGGATTTGCCGCCTACACTGGCGATGATGGTCAGACCGAAGAGGGAGAGGGCAAAATACTCCGAGGGCCCGAAGCGCAGGGCAAAGCTGGCGATGGGGGGCGCGGCGAAGATGAGGACTATACAGCTGAACAGACCGCCGATGGTGGAGGCTGCCAGCGCGTCATGAAGGGCCTTCAGGCCGTGGCCCTTCTGAGCCATGGGATAGCCGTCCAGAGAGGTGGCGGCCGACGCGGGGGTACCGGGGGTATTGATGAGAATGGCGGTGATGGAGCCGCCGTAAATACTGCCGCAGTACACGCCCAGCAGCAGCATCACGCCGGGGATGGAGGCCAGGCCGTAGGTCAGGGGGAGCAGCAGGGCCATGGCCATGGTGCCGGTCAGGCCGGGCAGCGCGCCCACCACGATACCGCCTGCCAGACCCACGTTGATCCACAGCAGGTTCTCCAGGGTGAACAGACTGCTTAAAACTTCCAAATACACAGTGTCATACCTCCTTTATGGCAGCCGGACGGACAGCAGGAAGGTAAATCCGGCCCAAATAACCACGGTCACCACATAGACGATGGGGTAGGCCCAGATCTTTTTGACCCGGAACAGAGCCAGAATGGCCGTGGCGGCCAGGAGGGTGGAGGGGAAATAGCCCAGGAACTCAAATATGGCGGAATAGACCAGAATAATGACTGCCAGGGCAATGGCACGAAGCTCATCCCGAAGCGCGGTTTTGCGCTCCTCATCGGTGGTATAGGTGGTTTTGGTGTCGCTTCCCGCGGCCTTGCGATGCTTGACCAGGGTAATGGCCAGCAGGGCCAGACTGAGGAGTACCATGCAGGTCCCGATGAAATAGGGGAAGACCCGGGGGCCCATGACGGATACGCCGGGGTCATCGATGGTCAGTGGAACGGAGATCAGCACAAACGCGCCAAAGATCAGAAAAACAAAGGAAGCGATCAGATCTTTCTTAAATTGGCTCATAGAAGTTCTCCTTTTGCTGGATTCCTTTCATGGGGAGCGGGCTTGGCCCGCTCCCCGTGAAAGAGGTGGAAAACAAGGGGGGATCAGGACTCACCGGCCAGCAGAGCCTGGTTGACGGCGGCCTCGTCCTTGATCCGCTGAACCATCTCATCGGTGGTCATGGTCAGGGGCAGCAGCTGGTTGGCGTCGCAGAACTCCTTGTACTCGTCGGTGGCGGTGATGGCGTTGAGGGTCTCGGTGATCTTGGTCACGATCTCGTCGGGGGTGCTGGCGGGCACCATGAGGAACTTCCACACGCTCATGGTCACGTCATAGCCCATCTCTTTAAAGGTGGGGATGTCCTTCAGGTTGTCGCGGGGGTCCCGCTCGTCGTTGAAGATGCCCAGAGCCACGGCGTCGCCGGACTCCACATACTGCATGACCTCGCCGGGGTGGCCTACGCACACGTCGATGTGGCCGCCCAGCAGGGCCGCAATGGTGGGAGCGCTGCCGTCATAGGAGATACCGGTGGCCTCCACGTCGGTCATGCCGAAGAACTGCTTCTGGGAGAGCTCCATCAGGCTACCGCTGCCGGAGAAACCGTAGGTGACGGTGTCCTTGGCCCGCAGGTCGTCGATGCTGGTGATGCCGGAGTTCTTGCCGGCGATCATGATGATGGGCTCGTTGGACAGGGCGGCCACGGGGATGAAGTCGTCGATGGTGTAGTCCACCTCGCGGACGTAGGGCTGGAGGGTAAACACGCCGATGGCCTCCTGGCACAGGGTATAGCCGTCGCCGGCGGTGTTCTTGAACTCGGTGGTAGCCACGGTGCCGCCGGCGCCGCCGCTGTTCTGTACCACCATGTTCACGCCGAAGTAATCGCTGCCGGCGCCGATCTCAGAGACGATACGGCACAGACCGTCGGAGGTGCCGCCGGCATCCCAGGGGCAGACAATGGTAATGGTGCTGCTGGGGTAGTTGTCGGCAGAGCCGCCGGAGCCGGTGTTCTGGGCGCCGTCTCCGGACTGACCGCAGGCGGCCAGAGGAAGGGCAAGAGCAAGAGCAAGAGAAAGGGCCAGTGCAGCGATTTTCCTTTGTTTCATGTTGTTCATCCTCTTTTCTGTGTCATTTAAATATTATTTTGCCGCATCCGCGGCGGGATTACAAAAGTTTGCAGGTGGCCTCCCACAATCCGTTCAGGTAGCACACCCCCATGGCCCGGTCGTACAGGCCGTAGCCGGAGCGGCCCTGTTCGCCCCACACCATCCGGCCGTGGTCCGGGCGGATGACGCCGTCGAACCCGTTTTCCCGGAGAATGCGGAAGAGGGCGGCCATGTCGATGCGGCCGGAGGCGCTGAGGTGGCCGCTCTCATGGAAGGATTGAGGCCCGTCCAGGGCCACGTTGCGGGCGTGGACGAAGGGGACCCGTCCCCGGCTGCACAGCGCCTGAGCGATGGCGCACACATCGTTTTGGGGACTGCTGCCCAGGGAGCCTGTACACAGGGTCATGCCGTTGGCGGGCAGATCCACGATACGGCAGATCTCCAGCAGGTCATCCAGGGTGGAGACGATACGGGGCAGGCCGAATACCGGCAGCGGCGGGTCGTCGGGGTGGATGGCCAGCCGGATGCCCAGCCGCTGGGCCTCAGGTACCACGGCCTGGAGGAAGTAGCGCAGGTTTCGCCACATTCCCTCCCGCCCCAGCTGGCGGTAGCGCTCCAGTAGATCCCGGAGCTGGTGAGACTGGGTGGAGAAGTTCCAGCCGGGCAGCTTCAGCGGTTGAGTAGCCGGGTCCATGGCGTCCAGCTCTTCCCGGCGGAAGGCCAGGGTGGTGGAGCCGTCCGGCAGGGGGAAGGCCAGATCGGTGCGGATCCAGCCGAACAGGGGCATGAAGTTGTAGCAGACGGTGTTTACTCCGTGCCGGGCCAGACGGGCCAGATTTTCGGCAAACTGGTTGATGTACTTGTCCCGGCCGGGCAGGCCTAGCTTGATGTCCTCATGGACCGGCAGACCTTCCACCACAGTGAAGTGGAGACCGGCCGCCTCAATCTGGCGGGTCAGCTCTGCCAGCTCCTCCTCCGGCCACAGCTCACCGGCGGGGATGTGGTAGAGGGAGGTCACCACCTCGGTCACCGGCGGAATCTCCCGGATGTGGTCCAGGGTGATGGCATCCGATGGACCGTACCAGCGAAAGCCGAAGCAGGTCATAGGCAGTCGCCCAGAATGGACCGCACGCCGTTCTCCACCACAGCCTCCTCCTCAGGAGTGAGGGCGCGGAAGGGGAAGCGGGGGGGACCCATGTGGAAGCCCTGCATCTCCAGCATCTTCTTGTGGGACATGATGGGCATGACCTTGCGGACCAGCCCCCGGAGCTGGAGCAGCTGTTTCTGGACCTGGCGGGCCTGGTCCAGACGGCCGGCCTGGTAGTGATCCCAGAGCTGCTGGCACAGGGCGGGGAATACCGCGGCCATGGCCACGATGCCGCCGTCGCCGCCCGACTGCAGGACGGGCAGCACCTGGGCGTCGTTGCCGGTGATCAGCTCAAAGCCCTGGGGCAGATCCAGACACTGAAACTCCTGGAAGGTGATGAAGTCCATGCTGCTGTCCTTCAGGCCCACCACATTGGGGCAGGTATCGCACACCTGCTGCATCACCTTGGGGGTGATGGGGTTGTGGGTCATGCCGGGGATGTTGTAGAGGTAGAGGGGCAGGGAGCCGGACAGCTTGGCCGCCTCCTGGAAGTAGGAGACCAGGGCCGCCTCATCGTAGGGGTGATAGTAGGGGGCGGTGACAGAGGCCGCGTGAGCCCCCTCACTTCTGGTCCAGGCAAACAGGTCGGCCATATCGGCCTTGTCCATGGCGGTGGTGTTGAAGAGGATAAAGGTGTCGTCAGCGGCCCCTTTGATGGCCGCGGTGAGCAGCTTTTTCCGCTCCTCCAGAGTCAGGTTGATGAATTCTCCCGAGGTGCCGCAGACGAACACGCCCCGGATACCGGCCTTGGTGATAAATTGGGTGAGTTTGGTGTATTCCTCGTAGTTGACGCTGCCGTCCGTGTGAAATGGGGTGAGCTGTGGGGCCGAGATACCCCGCAGGCTGGGGGACTGTGACACGGAGACCGCCTCCTTTCCTTGATGCGGTGAGAGATCGGGGCTTAGTCCAGAATGGCGCCTTTAGCGGCCGGCTCCACGTGCTTGGCATAGCGGGACAGATACCCCTCGGTGACCTTGGGCTGGTGGGGGGGAAGAGCGGCCAGACGGGCGGCCAGCTCGTCGTCACTGAGACGGACGGAGAGGGTACCGGCGTCGATGTCGATCTCAATGATATCGCCGTCCCGGACTGCCGCGATGGGGCCCCGGCGGGAGGTCTCGGGAGAGACGTGGCCAATGCAGGGACCGCGGGTGGCGCCGGAGAAGCGCCCGTCGGTGACCAGGGCCACCGACTCGGCAAAGCCCATGCCCACCAGCGCGGCGGTGGCGGTGAGCATTTCCCGCATACCCGGGCCGCCCTGGGGGCCCTCGTTGCGGATGACAATGACCTCGCCGTGCCGGATGCCGCCGCCGTAGATGGCCTTGACGGCGTCCTCCTCACACTCAAAGCAGTGGGCCGGGCCGCTGTGCTTGCGCATCTGGGCCGCCACGGCGGACTGCTTGACGACAGCGCCGTCGGGGGCCAGGTTGCCCTTGAGGACGGTAATGGAGCCGTGGTCGCTGTAGGCCTGCTCCACCGGGTGGATGACCTCCGGGTTGTGCTCTACCAGGTCCGCCACGTTCTGGCGGTGGGTGCGTCCGTTGACCGTCATCTGGTCCAGATCGATGAGTCCGTCCAGCTCCCGCATGACCGCGCCCACGCCGCCGGCCTGATCCAGATCCAGCATGGTGTGGGTGCCGGAGGGCTTGATCTTGGCCAGGTAGGGGGTGTCGGCGGACAGACGGCCCATGTCCTCCAATGTCATGGACAGGCCTGCCTCATGGGCGATGGCGGGCATATGCAGGGTCATGTTGGTGGAGCCGCCCACGCTCAGACCCACCCGCACGGCCAGCTCCAGCATCTTCTGGGTTACGATGTCCCGGGGGCGGATATTCTTCTCCACCAGACGAACCACAGCCTTGCCGCTGAGCTTGGCCACCCGGTTCTTCTTGCCGCTGACGGCGTGGGCGCAGGCGCTGCCCGGAAGGGTGAGGCCCAGGGCCTCCGCCACCACCGACATGGTGTTGGCCGTGCCCATCATGGCACAGGAGCCGGGGGTGGGAGACATGAGTCCCTCCATGTACTCATATTCCTGGCGGGAGAGCTCTCCACGGGTGAGCTTACCGGCCATTTCCTTGAGCTCGTAGGTAGCGTAGGTGCGGCCCTTGTAGACGGCGGGCATCATGGGGCCGCCGGTGACGATGACCGTGGGCAGGTTGACCCGCAGGGCCGCCATCAGCATGGCGGGCACGATCTTGTCACAGCCGCCGATGAGCACCAAACCGTCCAGCTGGTGGCCGGCGGCGTACACGTCGATGGAGTCGGCGATGATCTCCCGGCTGGGCAGCACGCTGCACATACCCACGTGGCCCTGGGAGAAGCCGTCGCAGATGGAGATGGTGTTGACCTCGAAGGGGATGCCCCCCGCCTCCAGAACGCCGTCCCGCACCAGCTTGCCCAGCCGGTCCAGATGGACGTGGCCGGGGTGCATCTCGTTATAGGTGTTGATGACGCCGATGAAGGGCTTGGACAGGTCCTCATTGTCCAGCCCCATGCCCCGCAGATGGGCCCGGGGGCCTGCCATACTCAGACCGTTTACCACCTTGGAACTGGGATACTTGGGATCTTTATAAATGAGATCCAGTGTCTCTTCCATGGAAGCTGCCTCCTTGTATCAGGATGATTTGGAAAGCTGGATGGGATAGCTGCATCCCAGCTTTTCGGTGATTCGGGCCGCGCACTGGAGCAGCTCCCTGCCGTAGGAGAGGGCCTTTTCCAGCGAAAAGCGGTAGTCGGGCGCGGCAATGCTGATGGCGGCCGGTGCCTGGTTGTCCACATCGAAAATAGGAGCGGCGATGCAGACCACGTCGGTGTGGTGTTCGTGGTTGTCCACGGCGTAACCCTGAATCCGGATGACCTCCAGCTCCCGCAGGAGACTCTCTGGATCGGCCAGGGTCTTGGAGGTGTACCGGGTCAGTTCGGTGTGCTCCAGATAGTTTTTCAGCCAACTCTCCGACTTCCAGGCCAGCAGGGCCTTGCCGCTGCTGGTGCAGTGAAGAGGAATGCGCTTGCCAACGGCGGAGTGGAGGCCCACCGAGTTCTTGGCGCCCAGTTTGGCCAGATAGACCGCCTCCCGGTCCTCTTCTCCAATCAGGTGGATGGTCTCCAGACTCAGGTTGTTCAGATAGGTCATCTCCGCCTTGGCCGCCTCATAGAGGAAGTTGGTCTTTTGCAGCTGAAGGGCCAGCAGACGGGCCTCGAAGCCCACACGGTAACATTTCCGGGCGTCATCCTTTATTACAAAGCCGCAGTGCTGCATCTCCTGGAGGATGCGGTGGGTGGAGCTGGGCGGAATACCGGTCATGGCGGACAGCTTGGCCAGGGGAACCTCTTCCTCGCTCTCTGCCAGAGCAACCAGCAGCTGCAGCGCCTTCATGGAGCTGTACATCCGCATCATTTCGTGCAGTTCCTTGCCCCAATGCATACAGAAACCTCCTTCGCATGGGATTCTATATATGGAAAATTGTATTTATATCTGGTTTTCTAATTGCATGGTACACTCTCCCGAAATTGATTTTAAGTGAGAAAAGATACCAGATTATTCTAGAAAATGGATATTTAAAAGGGGATTTTAAATATAGAAATGAGACCAAATAAAAAGGGAGGATTTCCTCCCAGGCGCATTCTAAATACAGAAAGACAGTTCCAAATTGCACAAAAAGATCGGGTATATTTTGTCGCGGTGTATAAGTGAACTTTCACAAAAGAACGTGATGATAGAGTAAGGGGAATTAGGTAGTATTTCCAATGCGCTGCAAAAGAGGCCGGGGGGCTGTCTGCCGATTCTGAACCGGAAGATCTTGTCATAGTCTGTACCAATCAAATGGTAGGAGGTACGGGAATGAAGATCATTCTGCTGCGGCGAAAGCTGCTGGCGGTGCTGGCCTGTGTGTTGGCGGCCGCCGCCATGTTCTACATCGTCAATTATCCGGAGGTGGTAAGCGCGGCGGCTACCAAACGGCAGCTGCCCATCTACTGCGTCCAGCGGGACCAGAAGATGGTGGCTATCTCCTTCGACGCGGCCTGGGGTGATGTGAGATTGCGGCACCCGGGATAGACTCCGGGTGCCGCAATCCTTCTGAATCAGAAATAGTTCTGGCTGTGAAGTTCGTCAATGGCGTCTCTGATCTCACGGTCTGAGTATTTGGATCCTTTGATTTTCTTTACTCCAGGAAGTATCTGATCGGCATCTGTCGATTTCTTCGCTCTCTGAACAAACAAGGTCGTTGCAATCAATTCAAGTTTTGATGGAGTTTCGATTCCAAAATTACTGACAATTTCTTTACCATTCCGTGAAAGAATGCTGCCTTCTTTTTCACCCTCGTCGTTGACAGAAATAAGGTGTCCATAATCAGTATAATTTATATTCAACATCCCTTGAGATGCTAGGGACTGAACTTCATAATCTAAATCGGCGCTATAGGGTCCATAGAAATGAATAGTATAGTTAAATTCGGGGCCTACCCCGGCCTCTTCGAGCAAGTACACGATCTTCTGTAATGTCTTTTTACATGGCGCCTTCCCCGCGGTCCTTTCAAGGCTTCTTACTATGTCTAAAATCATTAAATCGTTTCCACTCATAACTGTATAAAAGTCTCCTTTCCCTGTGCTATCAGTATGCAGAAATTTGAGCTATGATTTCCTTCGCTTGTCCCGTGTAAGGCTTCGCAACATAAAGGCGATGAATGCTGATTGGTTTTACAATGCCTCCAAGAATCAGGGAATCTTCCATAATGTTGCGGGCATCTTTTGTGTGCTTATCGATAATCTTGATTTCCTTGCCGCTGTCGTCGTTCAACGCCCAATATATCGGTTGCAGCTTGTGAGCGGACTTATCCGCATCGTCAACGAAAACCGCATCTTCAGGGAGCTCGCGTTTTACAGCCGAACATATCATGCGGAATAGATTAGTTTCATTTTTATCTGCATGTGCTGATGTTTCGCGAACACAGGTCATGATTTCACGTTGCCTATATTTTGAGGCATTGGTAGTACGAGCAGATCTGATTTTATGATAGATTTCTGCATCATCTAGAGCTAAATATTCTTCCAATGTACTGGGGTACCTCCCCTCTGGCAGAACCTCCTTTAGAGCTTCTACCAGAAGATGATCAAGATAACGCCTGGTTTTGTGGAAGTAGACCTGAATAAACATAAAGTATCTCGCCAATACAAATTCTTCAAATGCTTGAATACCCCCACTATTTATTGCAAGCTGAAGAATTTTTTCTTCTGGCTTTTTATAAACAGTTAAAGTAGAGATAAAACGTTCCAAATCGTAAGTACCGTAGCTTACTCCACAATAATGGGAATCCCGGAGAAGATAGTCCATCTTATCACAGTCCATTTCTCCGTCCATGAAGCTTTTCAGGAACATAAAATCAGGCCAAATGTAGTCATCGTCCCATATGTGGTTTTTAGGGTCTTCCCCATAGATCTTCCACAGTAGCTGAGGGGTGATTCCATACTGTTCACCATATATTCTTTGGAATGACTCCCCGATTTCATTGATATAATCGGCAATTTCGGTTTGTTCAATAATGTCCTTTGTATAATCCTCATGTTCCTTTCCGGCCGCAAAAAGGGCTTCAGATGCATGAGAAAACGGCGCATGTCCCAAATCATGTGTCAAGGCAATGAGTCTAAGTATTTGAAGGTACCATGCAGTGACCACTTTGTTCTCTTCGGGATCTTCCCGAAAGAGCAAAGGGTTCTTTTCCGTAACTGCCTTAAACGCACGCGTTGCTAGATGCATAACACCTATGGAATGTCCGAACCGTGTATGCTCCGCTCCGTGGTAAACCAGATAGGTAGTTGCTAATTGCTTAATATTTCTTAGCCTTTGGAAGGGACTGGAGTCTATAATTTTCTGCTCCTGCCTGCTCACTTCTATAAATCCATGGATAGGATCTCTATAATGAGGCAAAATCATCACCCTTTTGAAGAAATTTTAGCGTTTAATTTTATTATAATTCCTCTCGATTTTTTAGGCAATAGATAAAGAAAATTACTTGATTATTATTTGCGAACAATTGTCCGATTTATTTCAATATACATTGGAGACATGTGAGATTGCGGCGCCCGGAACCTTAGCGTTCCGGGCGCCGCTTCTTTTGCGCTGAAGATTTCAGCTGGTTATCCAAAGAGACGATACCAATCGAACATATGCCCATTTGCGGCAACATTCGTATTGAGGGGCATCGTGGAGGGAACCGCGTTCTCAAATGCGGCGTAGGCGCTTTTGATTGCTCCGTCCGGCGTTTTGAAATCGATGGCATAGGGATTGATGGTCATGGTTGTATACGCCCCGTCCGGATACTGGAATTCAGTATATCGGATCAGGCATGTGTAGCGATTTTGCTCAGGCTCGTAGTAATAGCCGTATACGGTATATGGATGGCTGTTGACCGTGTCAGGGGTGAGATAGTTTTCGCTATAATAGATGGCATCAGACCCGAAGAAGAAAAAATCCATCTCCGTGTCCGAATAATCGGGGGAGCCTTCATAAAATGTCAGGCCGCTCAGAGCTGCCTCTCCAGCGGCTTTTTGACCGCCGGTATGCAGGAACATATCCTCCAAATAGATGGACGGAACCTCCTGTTCAGACGCGCTGCCGTTTTCATAGGTCGTGGTATACGACTCCGTCCCGTTCACATAGCCGAAGCAGGTCACGGAGTCGCCCTCCAGAACAGGGACGTCGGTGTAGGCCATCACCGAGAAATAGATGTCCTTCCATGCATAATCATCTTTCACCAGAAATTCCGTAAAGCTCCCGTCCCGGCTGCACCACTCGACGGTCCCTGTCACACAGATCTCACGGGCACTGTCCGCATAACTGAAAATATTCCGGCACAGGTCGTCGTACAGTTCTCCGTCGCTGGAAACAGCGTGCTCATTGACAAAATTCAGTCCGTAGCGATAGACGTTAAACCGGTATTCCATCCGCTCCTCTGGCATATCGCTGCGCATAAAATAGGGCATATTTTCCTCGCCGGACATCAAAAGCTCCTGCCGTTCATCGGCGGTCATGGTATTGGGATCCACGGTCACCGGCGCGTCCTCGCTTCCGGTCGGGTCGGAAGGCGTGTTGGGATCCTCAACGGGCGTGCCGTCCTGTGAAATCACATCGCCAGTCATGGTTTCAGAATGATCCGGAGGCAGCGAGCCGGTATTTTGGGCGGCATCTTTCCCCCCGCAGGCCGGCAGCACGGCCAATAGAATCAAAACCATCATACAGCAGACTGCTCGCTTCAGTTTCATTTGATTGATTCCTTTCTCTGTCAGACACATTACGTTATTTCCAGAAGAGCCACCAGTTGGTCCATTTGCTGGACTTGGCGATCTGCTTGTTCAGCTTTGCCATCCGCTCGTTCTGCTGGACGATCTGCTGCGCGGCCGCATTGTTTTTCGCCATCTCATCGAGCTGTTTCTTTTGCAGATTCATGAGCTCGTTCATTTTGGCTTCGGACTCCAAAAGATTGAACGCCTCTTTGAGAGTATCCGCTCTCCTGGTATCAAAGTAATCAATGATAATCGCCAGAGACGCCGGATCA
>NZ_CAJFGT010000075.1:0-12059 GCF_904377885.1 Flavonifractor sp. An112
GCCGTACTGCTCGCTGACGGTGTGCAGCTTCAGATCCTCCACCAGCAGCTTCTTCAGGGGCCGCTTGGCCAGGTTGGACATGATGGTGCGGTTCTCGTAAGGCATGGTCTTGAGCATCCGGGCGATCTCCCAGGCGCGGGCCATAACCTGATCCTTGGGCACCACTTCGCTGACCATTCCCCAGTCCAGCATCTGCTGGGCAGTCCACTGACGGGCGGTCATCATGTAGTAGTTGCCCCGCTTGGTGCCGAAGTAGTGCTGAGCCATCAGGCCCATGCCGTCGCCGGGCACCAGGCCGCCGTGGGCGTGGGGCACCTCGATCCAGGTATCATCGGAGCAGATGGTGATGTCGCTGAGCATGGCGGAGTCCCAGTGGAAGCCGGGGCCGGGCAGCACACCGATGGTGGGCACATCCAGATCGAAGATCATGTTCTTGATCAGGTTGGTGTCGTCAAAATACTGGTGCTGGAACCGCTCGGTGGGCAGCTTGGAATAGGTCTCCCAGCCGTTGGGATCGGACTCGGTCATCCAGCTGTCGCCGATGTGGGTGAAGATGATGATCTCATTCTGGTTGTCCAGGGACAAGATGCGCACCAGCTGACTAATAGCCCGGTGGGACATACCACTGTGGTGCATGGGGCCGTCGTTGGTCTTCCAGGTCACCTGCAGGATACCGTCCTCACGGTACAGGTCCGCGAAATCCTTGAACCACTCCTTGTACTCGTCCAGCTGGGGGAGCTTCACATAATCGGCCAAAGGCTTACCCATAATCAATACCTCCATAAAATGGTCAATATAATAATTGTTGTGTCAATTTATTCCGCTTTGAAGATACCGGCCGCGCCCATGCCGCCGGCAATGCACATGGTCACCAGGGCGTACTTGCCGCCGGTGCGGTGCAGCTCAGAGATGGCCTTGCAGGACAGTACCGCGCCGGTAGCGCCCAGAGGATGACCCAGAGCCATGGCGCCGCCGTTGGGATTGACCTTGGCGGGATCCATGCCCAGCTCCTTGATGCAGGGGCTGACCTGAGCGGCAAAGGCCTCGTTGAGCTCGATCACGTCCATATCGTTCACGGTGAGGCCAGTATACTCCATCACCTTGGGCACGGCGTAGATGGGACCCAGACCCATATAGGCGGGGTCCAGACCGCCCACGCAGAAGCCCAGGAAGGAGGCCAGAGGCTTGATGCCCAGCTCAGCGGCCTTGTCCCGGCTCATGAGCACCAGGAAGGCAGCGCCGTCGCTGGTCTGGGAAGAGGTGGCGGCGGTGACCCGGCCATTCTCCCGGAAGCAGGGCTTCATGGAAGCCATCTTCTCCATGCTGGTGTCACGGCGGATGCCCTGGTCCTTGTCAAAGACGATGGGATTGCCCTCGGCATCCACGCCGGGCAGAGGGATAATCTGATCGTCAAAGTAACCGGCGTCCTGGGCATGAGCCGCCTTCTGATGGCTGGCCAGGGCCAGAGCGTCCATCTCCTCCCGGGTGACGTTGTACTTCTCAGCCACATTCTCAGCGGTCTCGCCGTTGGAGATGTACTGATTGGGGTCGTGCTCCAGCAGCCAGGGGTTCATGTCGCCGCTGCGGTCCAGCGTCATGGGCAGAGCGGTCATGGACTCAATGCCGCCGGCCACGATGCAGTCGGCCTGTCCGGCCTCAATCTGCCAGGCAGCCAGGGCCACAGCCTGGAGAGAGGAGGAGCAGAAGCGGTCCACGGTGAGGCCGCAGGCGGTGTAGGGCAGTCCGGCACGGGCGGCCACCAGGCGGGCGGGGTTGAGGCCCTGCTTGGCCTCGGGGATGGCGCAGCCCAGGATCACATCCTCCACCAGAGCGGGGTCCAGCTGGGGGATCTTCTCCATAACACCCTTCAGCACCAGGCCGCCCATGTCGATGGGATGAAGCTGACGCAGAGCGCCCTTCTTACCGGATTTAGCCACGGCGGAGCGGCCGTAGGCCACGACCACTGTTTTGCTCAGCGGTTTTGCCATATCAATCTTCCTCCATTACAATCAGATCAGGGGCCACCAGAAGCTTAGGCTCCACAGCGGCCTGAATTTCTTCCACGGTATGGCCCTTGCGGATCTCAGAGAGCACCAGACCTTCCGGGGTCACGTTGATGACACAGCGGTCGGTAACGATGTGGTCCACGCAGTGGATGGCAGTGAGGGGCATGGTGCACTGGTTCACCACCTTGGGCGCACCGTTTTTAGCCACCAGATCCATGGCCACAATCACCTTCCGGGCGCCGTTGCACAGATCCATGGCGCCTCCCATGCCGAAGGCACGACCGGGAGAAGCCCAGTTGGCCAGATCACCGTTGGCGGATACCTGAAGGCCGCCCAGCACGGTGGCAGCCAGCCGACCGGACCGGATGACACCGAAGGACATGGCCACATCGAAGGCACTGGCGCCAGGGACAGGGATAAAGTTTACGCCGCCGGCATTGACGAACCGCTCGTTCATCATCAGGCCCTCATTCACTGTGGCGCCGATGCCGATAAAGCCATTCTCGCTCTGGAAGAGCACCCCTTCGGCGGCATAGCTGCCGCAGAGGCTGGGGATACCGATGCCCAGGTTGACCACGTCGCCGGGTTTGAAGTAGGCAGCAGCCCGCTTGGCGATAAAGTTTCTGTTGTCCATCTGCTCCCCCTCCTTACACCAGAATCATGTCCACGAACATACCAGGCACCTTCACTTCGTCCGGGCCGATCTCACCCAGGTCGCAGAAGTGATCGCACTCCACGATGGACAGGTCGGCACAGGTGGCAATGACCGGATGGGAAGCATGGCCGCTGCTGCCACGATAGGCCAGATTGCCCAGAGGATCGGCCTTCCGGCAGCGGGTCAGGGCCACGTCAGCGTGGAGCGCGGTCTCCAGCAGGTACTTCTGACCATCGACCTCGATGATCTGCTTGCCCTCCTCCACCACGGTACCCAGGCCGGTCTTGGTGAGCACGCCTCCCAGGCCCATGCCGCCGCAGCGGATGCGCTCGATGAAGGTACCCATGGGGATAAGCTCGGCTTTCAGGGAGCCGTCCTGGATGCGGGCGTTGGTGCGGGGATTGGTTCCCACATGGGTGGTGATCATCTTGTCCACCCGTCCGGCCTCAATGATGCGGCTGATGCCCATGCCGGGGTCGCTGGAATCGATGGAATACACCGTCAGATGCTTGGCCCCGCTCTCCAGCACACAATCAATCAGCCGTTCCGGCATATAGTGATTGGTCTGGCCGCCGATGGCGATGGTCTGGCCGTCCTTGAAGCTGGCGATGATCTGCTCCATGGTACGTACTTTACTTAGTTCCATATCATTCTCCTTTGCGGGACACAGGTTTCAGGAATCGGGAGAGGACCAGGCCCACCGCTGCCAGCACCGCGGCAGTGACATAGGCTCCGGTATAGCTTCCCCCTCCCATGGTTTTAAAGGTAGTGGCCAAACTGGGCCCGATCAGGCTGGCCAGACCGAACACCACATACATCACACCGTAGTTTTCCGTGATGTACCGGGGGCCGAACATCCGGGCGGTGAGGGGTGTGAGGATGGAGGCCAGGCCGCCATAGCAGGAGGCCGCCACGCCCATCAGCACCAGCACCAACACCTCCTGCCACACCACGGCCAGCAGGCCCATGGACAGGATGCACAGCACAAAGACCGCACCAGCGGTATTGACCAGTCCCAGCTTGTCCGACAGGCTGCCCCACAGAAAGCGTCCGGCCATGTTGCAGGCGGCAAACACGCTGACGAAAAGGGCCGCTCTGGAGGAGGAATAGCCCAAGGACTGCTGGAGGATAGGAGATGCCTGGCTGATGACGATGACGCCGGCCACCAGGCCGCAGGTGAACACCACAACCATCTTCCAGAAGGTTCCGGTGCGCACCATCTGGCCCCGTCTCAGGTCGGCGGCCCCTCCCTGCTCCCCCCTGCTCTTGGGCGCCATAGCAGCCTGAAAACCCTCGGGCGGATCAGTCAGAAGCAGGGAGCCAACCAAAATGATCACGGCAAAGAGGATGCCCAGCACCTGAAAGGCCCGGTCCATGCCCACACCCTCCATCAACGCCGCGGCGGTAGGGGCCCACAAAATGGCGCCCGAACCGTAGGCGGCAGTGCCCAGTCCGGAGGCCAGTCCGGACCGGTCCGGGAAGAGGCGCACCACATAGGCCATCATGCTGGGGTAGATGAAACCTACGCCCAGTCCGGAGATTACACCGTAAAACAGATAGAGCTGCCAAATCTGGTTCATCCATCCCGTCAGCAGCAGTCCGCCGCCGAAGAGGATCGCACCTACGATCACACCGGCCCGGGTGGACATACGGCGGATCAGTCCGCCGAAGATCAGAGGCGCCATGGTGGAACACAGTACCGTAATGGTATAGGCCAGGGCCACGCCGGAGTCAGCCCAGCCGAAGCGGGTCACAATGGGGTTTTGCAGCACGCTCCAGGCATAGCCGAAGCCGGCGCAGACACAGATCACCATGGCGGAAATGAGACAGACCCAGCGCCGCCGGGTAAACGCGGTAAAATCCTTCGGGAAAGCCATGAAACCTCCTCTTACAGCTTGCGGTGGAGTTTCAGCAGCTCAATGAGCATCTGATCCCGATACTTGGCGCAGTCCTCATTGGTGTGGCCGATGTGATCGGGGAAATTGGCCATCTCCTTATCCACACCAGGCTGAGCCACCTCGGCCCAGTTGTCGGGCTGATGGGTCCAGGAGGCCATGTCAGCCAGCCAGCGGTCGCCGGAGTTGCCCAGCATCTGCACCATACCGGTGAGACCGCCGGGGTTGCCCAGCTGCATGATCATGTTGTGGCCGAAGATGGCCCAGCGCAGGCCGGGGCCGTATACCAGGGCCTTATCTGCGTCCTCTACGGAGCACACGCCCCGCATGACCAGATCCTGCACCTCACGGTAAAGGGCCAGCTGGAGCCGGTTGGCAATAAAGCCGGGGCACTCCTTGCGCAGCAGCACCGCCTCCTTGCCGATGGACTGATAGAAGTCGTAGGCCAGCTGGAGCAGCTCCGGATCGGTCTTGTCGCCGGAGGTCAGCTCCACCAGGGGAATCAGGTGAGGGGGATTGTAGGGGTGGGCACCCACGCACCGCTCCGGGTGAGCCGCCTGGGCTGCGATATCACTGACCAACAGGCCGGAGGTGGAGCTGGCATAGATGGCGTCGGCGGAAGCATACTCCTCCACCTGGGCCAGGATAGACCGCTTGATCTCCAGCCGCTCAGGGCCGCTCTCCTGGATGAACTGGGCGTTCTTCACCGCCTCTTCCATGGAGGTGGTCAGCTTCACCCGGTCGGCGATCTCCTGCCGCCGCTGGGGTGTCACTGCCTTGAACTGCTCCAGGGCATCCAGGCTCTTGTGCATCTGAGCCTGACTCTTGGCCAGCTGCTCGTCATTGATATCGTACAGAACCACATCCAGGCCCTTCATGGCAAACTGAATTGCCCAGCTGGAACCGATCACACCGCCGCCCACACAGGCCACTCGCTTGATCTCTTCCGGTTTCATATGTAAATCTAGCTCCTTTCACTGTGTAACCCGGCGGCGTGCTGGCGCCGGCGGTCCGTTGGGACCCAGGTTCGAGAATAGAGTCAGAGCCCTGGAAAGACACTCTTTCAGGGCAAGCTGACTCTGTTCCCGCGCAGGGCGTCCCGTTCTTGGATTTCAAAGCCCTGCGCCCTGCCGGGGCGTGATCCCATCCCGCCCCGGCAGAACATCTGTGGAATTATAGCGGAGGCCTGTATCCGAACGGGTTCAGGCCTCCCCTTCCCCGCTCTCAGCTGCAGTGATAGCGCAGGCTGGTGGCGGCGCGCACCATCTCGTCCCAGTTGGAAAACTGGGTGCTCTCCTTGACAAAGCTGTCCAGCAGAAGGGGCGCATAGACGATGGTATCCGCCTTCCAGTTGACCATCACCGCACTGGAGAATTTGAACCCGTCAAAGTTCTCAAAGCGGGTGTTCCGCTGCATGAATTCGTCGGTAAAGATATCCTCCAGCAGCTTCATCAGTTCCGGTGCGTCTGTCAGGGTCACATAGCCCTGATTACTTGTTGTCTGTTCCATAGAATTTCGCAGCCTCTTTCTCAACGTAGCCGCGCCACGCGGGAGCATCGTCTTCCATGCGCTGGCGGATCCAGGGCATCAGCTCGGGCTGGCCGGTAACGGCCTCCTTGCGGACGACGGTCATGTACAGGGAGCCCTCTCCGGGGGGGCAGCCGGGCAGGAAGTAGGCCTTGGGGTGCTCCTTCAGATGCCGGCGGGTGCAGTTGCCGTGGAGGATGATCTTCTCGTCGGGGGTGTTGGGGTCCAGCTTGTTGTCGCAGCCGGCCACAATGGTCATGCCCTTGTTCTCATCGTAGATGCCGATGGCCTTCAGGGTCTCCATGTTCAGGGTCAGCAGGGCCTGGCAGCTGGAGCAGGCGCCTTCGCAGTGGACGTCGTACTCAGGCCAACGGTTGCGGATATCCTCCAGATAGGGGACCCACATCTTCTTCTTGCAGTCGTCCAGCTTGTCGCCCACTACCTCGATGTTCTCCTGGTTGGTGGTGCCCAGACCCACCTCGTCAGCCACCTTGAAGTAGCTCACGCCGTCGGGATCGATGCCAACCAGCTCGCAGGCAATGCGGTCCAGAGCCACAGGGTCCTTGGAGCCCATGACGCAATCCAGCTCGATGGGGGTGGGAGTGTGGGGGGAGTAGCCGCTGGCGGCGCTCATCACGTCCATGATGTTGAGGTCGGGACGGCAGACACTCCACACGTCCATCATGGCCATGGTCAGGTTCTGGCGGTGCATGGTGGTGTGGACCTGATCCTGCACCACGCCCTTGATGTTCTTCAGTGCGCCGGAGAACACCATGCTGGCGTGGGCCTTCAGGATGGGCAGGTTGATGATGTGCTCGGCCTCCAGAAGCAGCCGGGGCAGCTTCACATGGCTGATGTTGGAGCGGTAACCGCGGACGGCTACATTAATCAGGTCCTTGCCCCGCTTGATGTCAACCAGCTCCACGCCCTCTTCCTGGGCCACCTTGGCAATACCGCAGGCCTCGTAGCATTCCATGGTGTCGCAGCCCACAGCGGCGGACTCGGCGATGACGATGCGCTTGGGATTGGCCTTACGCACCTCGCGGATCACGGCGCGGACGGTCTCGGGGTGGGTGCACACGGCAAACTCCGGGGGAGCGGCGTGGCCGGCGTTGGGCTTGAGCACCACGGTGGTGTTGGGCTCGATCAGATTGGTGACGCCGCCCAGCATATCAAAGACGCGGGTTACGTTTTCCTGAACGTCCTTGCCGTGGGCAAGGGCCACAGTAGAGTTCTTGCTCATAAGGTTACCTCCTTTTGTATTTGGACCGCTCACTTTTTATGGGCGGCCATGTAGTCCTGGTCATACTTGTGATCCTGCAGAGCCAGAATCAGCAGGATGGAAATAAAGGCCAGTACCGCGAAAACGATGTAAGCCACGCTCAGGCTGTTGAACAGCTGCTTGATCAGGCCGTTGACAGCAAAGTTGAGCATGAAGATGATGCTGGTCAGGGGGAACACCACGCTGTTCACCTTGGCGTAGCCCACCCGGCCGAACACGGAGCCGGGAACGGAGTTCATCAGGTTGGGAGCGGCAGCACCCAGGAAGCCGATGATCACCAGGGACACCCACACCAGAGGCATGATGCCGCTGACGTTACACAGCATGGCGATGATGTACAGAACGCCGGTGAGTACGCCCGCCTTCTTGATGCCAAGTTTAAACACGATGCGGCCGAAGATCACCGAACCGATGATGCCGATCACAGCGATGGCGCTCATAACGCCGGTGGCCATACCCAGATCCATGCCCACCTCCATGTTGCGTGAAACCAACTGGGTCATAATACCCATCTGAACCAGCATCAGCAGGCCGGTGGCAAACACACACAGCCACACTTCCTTGGTCCGCAGCAGCTTGCCGGTGGTCCAGCCCGCATCGGAAACCTCGGGGGGCTTGGTGGAATAGTTGGCCTTGAACTCGGCCTCAGTGACGTTATCGGGATACAGGCCTCGCTCAGTGGGGGTATTGCGCAGCAGGATGGCGCCGATCACGCCCACCACCACAGCCACAATGCCGCAGATCATGGAGCTGGTGCCGATGCCCATGGCGCCCTCCATCACGGTGAGCAGGGGGACGAAGAGCATGGTGCCCAGATTGGAACCCATGGCCACAACGCTCATGGCCTGGCCCTGCTTCTTGGGGAACCACATGGCCACCAGGGTACCGATGCCCACAAAGGAGCCGGCGCTCAGGCCGCCGCCCACGCAGCACATGGCGATGAGATACATGGGCACGTTCACGGCGTTACCGGCAGCGATGTGACCCAGGCCCGCCAGAATCAGGCAGCCGGCAGCCACCTTACTGGGGCCGATGCGCTGATTGACCTGGCCGGCCACAATGGCCACCAGAACACCAATCACACCGGCAATGGAGTTCATGGTAAGGATCAAACTTTGATCCACGTTCAACTTTTCCGCTACTGCGGGAGAGATCACGTTGGTGCCGTCAGCAAAAAAGCCGCCGTTGCTGAAGAAGATCAGCAATCCGAAGATCAGCAGAAACCAACCCCAGGCACCAAAGCCTCGCTTCGTTTGTTCCATACTTTCACATTCCTTTTTACACATTCCATCTGGGCAAACCGGACAGCGCCGTCTGCCCTTCCCTCTTGCGTAGCATTGCCTGACGTTCCGGATCGTCTTGGAGCGATTATCAGTATAAGCTTTACAAGCATTTTTGAAAAATATATAATGTTTACAGCAGTATAAACAATTCATATACTTACCAGGAGGAAACTTGGCATGGAACTTTCACAGCTTCGGTACTTTTCTGCCGTAGCCCAGTTGGGTAATATGTCAAAAGCAGCCGAGACCATGTTTGTGTCCCAGCCCAATCTGAGCACTTCCCTGTCCCGGCTGGAGGAGGAGATAGGAGTCCCGTTGTTTGAACGCAGAAGGGGTAAGATCACTCTGAATCAGAGCGGTGAGTGCTTCCTGCACTATGTGGACCATGCTCTGTCCGCCCTGGAAAAAGGCGTGCAGGAGGTACGCAATCTCAATGCCGACCGCCCGGAAGCGCTGTCCATTGCCTGTATGGTGGACGATACCATCATGCTGCAGCAGTTCCTGCTGAAAAATCCGGATATCAGCCTCAACCACCAGCGTGCCGATCTGCCCTCCGTCACCGCAATGCTGGAGCGCCAGGAGGTAGACCTGGCCCTCACCGTATTGGAGCCCCGGGAGACGATCTGGCCTTTGAACGGCTGTACGAGTGTGACTTTGTGCTGCTGCTCAACCGCGCCCATCCTCTGGCCGGCTGCCAGAGTATCAGCCGCCAGCAGTTGGCGGGCGAGCACCTGGCCATCGACGGCTCCCGCGTCAACCGGACCACCTTCTGCGCCGCTGAAGAAAAAATGGGAAACAACCCCATCATCGACTACGACGTGCGGCACCTGGAGCTGCTGCTCTCCCTGGTGGAGGCCAATCGCTGTATCTCCATTGTGCCATCGGTAAAATATCGGGAGCTGCGGCTGCTGGGCAAGCACAGCGACGTGGTCTGCCGGCCCTACTCCGACGGCGCGCCGGTGGCCTATTTCGGTATCGCCTACCATAAGCGCCGCCCGCTGAACGCCCAGGGCAAGCGGTTCCGGGACTTTGTGCGCAACTATTTGCAGGGGATCGACCGGGCCTATGAGGCTCTGATAGATCAGGTCCGCTCCGAGATTGCAGACGACGCATCGCAGAGCGCCACCTGACCTGAGCGCATATAAAAAGCCCCCGCTGGGGACCATTTGAGGTCCTCAGCGGGGACTTTTTCATTCTGTTATGCTACGTTCTTTGCGATTTTCCAGCGGTTGGAGCGGTAGAACCACCAGCCCACCGGCACCGAGCTGGACACCGCAATGCCGCAAGCCAGATAAACACCGTAAATGCCCATAAAATGCTCCAGAATCACCGCCAGCACCAGACGGACCACGATGCAGTTGAGGAAGGAGTTCCACATAATAAACACCGTGTGGCCCGAACCAGTGGCCAACGTGTTATAGGTGTACATACCTGCATAGAAGAGCTGGCATACAATCTCAATCCGCAGGTTGATGACGGCCCAGTGCTGAACCTCCGGGTCGGGGGTGAAGATCATCACCAGCCAGGGAGCCAGGACCTCGGCCAGCACGATGATGACTGCCGCCATACCCAGGGACAGCTTCATACAGGTCTTCATCACCTGCTCCGCCCGGTCGTACATCTTGGCGCCCAGGCACTGGGCGCACATGGTGCCGGCGCCGGTGGTGAGCGCGGACAGGAACAGCTGGCAGAAATCCCGGATTTTATTGGAGGCTCCGTTACCGGCAGACACCGCCACACCGTATTTGTTCACCAGGCTCAGCACCACCAGCCAGGAAATGCTGGCGATGGTCCACTGGAGGGCCACCGGCAGACCCAGCTTCAGGGTCATACCCACCACGCGGCGCTCCGGGCGCAGGTACTTCAGCCGCAGGCCCAGGCTGTCCCTATGGATCAGGCTGAACACCAGGGCTGTTATAAAAGACACCGCCTGACCAATTACAGTGGCCATAGCCGCGCCTGCCACACCCATCTCATAGACCGCCACAAACAGAATGTCCAGGATTACATTGAGGCTGACGGACACAATGATGCAGTACAGCGGGATGCGGGAATTTCCCACCCCCCGCAGAATGGCCGACAGTGCGTTATACCCAAAGATGAACAACAGACCGATGCCGCAGATTCCCAGGTAGGCCACCGAATCCTCCATGGCAGGGGCTTTCAGCAGCGTCAGGAAGGGCCGGCCCAACAGCAAAATCGCCACGGTAAACAAAATACCGGTGATAACGCCCACCGTGAAGGTATTACCTGCCGCTTTCTTGCGCTCCTCGTCCGCGCCGCTGCCAAAGTAGCGGCCCACCAGGATGTTGCCGCCCACCGTCAGGCCTATGGCCACCTGGGTCAGCATATTCATGATGACGCTGGAGGTGTTGATGGCGGAGATACCGTTATCTCCGATGAAATGACCGGCGATGATAATGTCCGTGATGGAATAGATGGCCTGCAGTAGGCTGGATGCCACCAGGGGCATGGCGTATCGAATCAGCTTGCGGCTGACACTCCCCTCGGTCAGATTGTTCTGAAGGGCGGGCATACCCATCCTCTCCTTTTCTCTTTCTCATACATGGTATAGTGTACCGCGCCGTCCTTCTCCCTGCAATCCCCACCTTTTGCTCAGTCACTTTCTTTTTAGTAACCAATTTCATATCAAATAAAGCGGGGCCCGCCGGAATCCGGCGGGCCCCGCTGAACTTTTATTTGCTGTGCTTTTTGGTCAGGTATTCGTGCATGGAGGCGGCAGCCTTCTTGCCAGCGCCCATGGCCAGGATCACAGTGGCTGCGCCGGTAACGGCATCGCCGCCGGCATAGACCCCTTCCCTGCTGGTAGCCATAGTCTCCTCATCCACCTGGAGGCAGCCCTTCTTGTTGGTCTCCAGGCCGGGAGTGGTGGACCGGATCAGGGGGTTGGGGCTGGTGCCCAGGCTCATGACCACAGTGTCCACGTCCATCACGAAGTTGGAGCCCTCCACCACCTTGGGGGCACGGCGGCCGCTCTCGTCGGGAGCAGTGAGGCGCATCTTGACGCACTCCAGGCCGCCCACCTTGCCGGTGCCGTCGTCCAGTACCCGCACAGGATTGGTGAGCAGCATGAACTCGATGCCCTCCTCCTTGGCGTGGTGGACCTCCTCCTTACGGGCGGGCATCTCCTCCTCGTCCCGGCGGTAGAGCACATAGACGTGCTTGGCGCCCATGCGCTTGGCGCAGCGGGCGGCGTCCATGGCCACGTTGCCGCCACCGATGATAGCAGCGGAGCCGGAGATCTTCAGGGGGGTGTCGTATCCCTCCCGGTAGGCCTTCATCAGGTTGATACGGGTCAGGTACTCGTTGGCGGAGTACACGCCCGCCAGGGTCTCGCCCTCGATGCCCATGAACATGGGCAGGCCGGCGCCGGAGCCGATGAACACGGCC
>NZ_CAJFGT010000076.1:0-11803 GCF_904377885.1 Flavonifractor sp. An112
ACCTATGTGGGCAAGGGTACCACCACCCTGACCTGCACCGTGGACGGCCAGACTCTGACCTGCACCGTACGCTGTACCTGATTCAAATAACAAGGAAGCCCCGGACGGCGATGCCGTCCGGGGCTTCCTTTGTTTGTTTGGAGGATTCCATCTGTATCTCATCACTCGGCAGCGCCAGGTGTTGTTTTTGGTCTGCCCCCACAGCCGGGGGGCAGTCACAAGGGCGGGCCGGTCTGTTGAACGCGCTCTGGATGGCATTTGTCCTCCGCACGCTCCCGGCGCGGCGCCCTTGCCTTCTTGCTTGGCTGTGCTTATAAGATACCACAGCCGCCCTGTCGAGTGATGGATAATTTTTGGACCTTATGTAAACGTTTTATGAAGTACCCTTCTGTCCGAAGTCCATGCCGCCGGACAGGCCGTCCTTCTCCAGCATCCGCTCCAGCACCTCCACGTCGGCGGTGATGTCCATGGTGTCCACCTCAAAGAGGCGGTCCAACTGCTTCTCGAAGCCGTCCACCACCTTGTCCATCATACCCTCGATGCGGGCCTTGGCAGTACGGATGTTCTCTCCCTCCACACCCTGGTCCTCCATACGGGCGTAGGCCTTAAGGATCTTCAGGGTGGTGGGCAGATAGTAGTTGAGGAAGGAGCGCAGCTGCCCCTCCTTGCTGGGATTCTGTTTTACATAGCCATAGATCTTGCTGGTGATCTCCCCGATCCGGTCAATCTTGCGGCTCATCTCGGGGTCGTCGATGTCGTCGTTGAGGCGGCGGATCTCCCGGAGTACCGCGTCGTCGTCCCGGATATCCAGGGGTTCCTCCTCTTCCGGGCTCTGGTCCTGAGTCTCTTCCGCCGATTCCGGCTCATCCTTCAGGCCCTCGTCGCTGAGGATCAGCTGATAGGAGGACATATCCAGATATCCCGCGGGCAGGATGCCCCGGTCCAGCATCTCCTGCAAATCGTTGCACGCCTTGCGCACAGGCACCGGCATGGCGTGGGCCAGCTGTACCACCGACACGCTCTCCCTCCGGCCAATGAGGGCCAGATATTTCCGGAACCGCCGGATCTTACGGGTATTGAGACTGCCCGCCAGCATAAGGGCCAGGCCACCGGCACACAGACCGATCACCGGAGACATGGCTGCCAGCGACAGAGGGAAGCCCATGATGCTGCTCACCACCGGCAGTCCCGCCGCGGTGGCAATGCCGAAGATAACAGCCATGATAGCTCCGCCGATGGTCATGGCCTTGCCTTTCCCAAGGCCCAGCCCTCTGCCCGCCGCCCCTGCGGGTGGGGTATGAAATCCCTGTGTACCAGGACTGGGCCCCAGATAAGGAAACTGCGGTCTGCGGCCCAGCGCGTTCAGCTTGCGGAACAGCAGGATCAGTCCCACAAACCACAGCGGACTGATCAACAGGATCAGCGTCACGATCCAGGAACCCAGATCCCCGTTCCCGTCCGGACGTCTGTATCGGTCATATGACATGGATACCGCCCCTTTTGCTCTCTAAAGTCAAAAAATGTTGTCATTCCATCACAAAAGTGTCAAAGTTTCGCTGGATATGATCCGCTGGACGGGCCATGCTGTAATAGCGGACAATCGCCGATATGATCCGCCGTCCAGGTGCATATAATCATACACTGAATCCGCTTTTCTGTAAAGCGATTTCCGCCGCCGGACCATGTAACCAATCTGTAATTGCTTTTCTCATAGGAAACACCTATAATATGGGTTACTGAATCATTTTTGATGCAGCCCGGCAGTTTCTGCTGTCTTTCTGGTAACGATCTGCCGGATTTTCTGCCCAGGCCTCAGGCCGGGCAATTATACGAGTTGGAGTGATCGAATATGGCACAAACAGCGGGCAAGCGAACCGCTCAGGCCGAAAAGCCCAAGGGCGGTAAGATCGCCCTCATTGTGGCGCTGGCGGTGGTCGTCATCCTGATTGGCGGCTACCTCATTCTGTGCGCCGCCGCGGGCAGCGGCACTTTCCTGCCCAATACGACCGTCGCCGGGATCGACCTGGGCGGTCAAACCCAGGAACAGGCCCTGGATACCCTCAAAACCCAGCTGCCTGACCGGCTTTCTCAGCTCTCCGTACCCTTTGTGTGCGAGGGGCAGGAATTTACCATCCCGGGCATCGACGCCACGGTGGATGACCAGGCAATGGAATCCACCCTCCAGGAGGCCCTGGACCAGCAGTCCGGCAGCTTCTTCACTCGCGGCGCCCAGTATCTGGGGGCCATCACCGGCGGCACCCATTATTCCGTCCCCGTAACGCTGAAGGACACCCCCGCCGTTGTGAGCGAGGCGGTGAAAAAATACGCAGCCCCGGAGGCTCAAACCACTTGGGAGGTGTCCGGCGATCAGCTGGTGTTCCATAAGGGTGTCACCGGCCGCACCATCGACGTAAACGCCCTCACCGACGCCGCTGCAGAGCGCTTTACTCAGCTGCTCAACGACAGCAGCACGGAAAATACTCCTCTGGAGACCCAGGTCACCACCGCTCCTCCCCTGGACCCGGATTTTGATGCCATCCAGAAGGAGGTCACCGTGGAGGCAGCCGACGCCTACTTAGACAAGAGCACCAAGCAGATCGTGCCCTCTGTCACCGGCGTCAGCTTGGACACTGCCGCCGCCAAGTCCGCCCTGGACAGCGCGGCGGAGGGCTCCGATGTCTCCGTGCCTCTTACCAAGACTGAGCCCGAAATGACCACCGCCGACCTGGAGGCCAACCTCTTCAAGGACGTGCTGGGCCAGTCCTCCACCCGGACTGCCGGCGGCTCCTCCCGCTGGCACAATGTGGACCTGGCCTGTCAGCGGGTCAACGGCACCATTCTGCTGCCCGGCGAGACTTTCTCCTACAACGCCGTCTGCGGCCCCTATTCCCAGGCCGGCGGTTATCAGAAGGCCGGCGCCTATATCAGCGGCACCACCAAGGACACCTGGGCCGGCGGCATCTGCCAGCTGTCCTCCACCCTGTACTGGACCACGCTGAAGGCCAACCTGGAGACGGTGGAGCGCTACTGTCACCAGTTTGACGTGGGCTATCTTCCCTCCGGCATGGATGCCACCGTCTACAGCAACTCCCTGGATTTCAAATTTAAAAACGACACCGGCTATCCCATCAAGATCGAGGCCTCTCTGACCAAGAACAGCAACGGCACCCGCTACTGCAACGTGACCATCTACGGCACCAACAGCACGGGCGTTTACGGCGATCCCTACTCGGTGGTGCTGAGCACCATCTCCCCCCAGACCAAATATGAGCCCAACGCCTCCATCCCCCAGGGCTCCAAGCCCCAGAAAGATCCGGAGCGCACCGCCTACACCGGCAAGAAGGTGGCGGTGTACCAGCGTCTGCGGGACGCCAACGGCAATGTGATCAGCGAAACCCTGATCCACACCGATACTTTCTCTCACCGGGACGCCTACTACTTCTACAATCCCGCTGACGCCGCGCTTTGGGGCATCGATCCCTCCACCGGGCTGAAAACCCTTACCCCGGTGGAGCCCACACCCACACCTACGGCTACACCGTCGGCTACCCCTTCGGCCACACCCAGCGCAACGCCGTCGGCTACCCCCTCTGCCACACCTTCCGCAACACCCAGCGCAACGCCGTCGGCTACCCCCTCCGCCACACCTTCCGCAACACCCACTGCCACGCCTCCACTGGAAATCACGACCACACCCGGCCCCGGTATGCTGCCTGAGGACAGCGTACCGCCCGCATCGGAGGCCCCCGCGGCCTGACCTCAGCATCTGCCAAGGCCCCCCGCCCGGCGGGGGGCCTTGCTTGCCCAAATACGAAATGAGAAAGGAATTACTATGTTTGAAGGATTTTCCGGGGCCACCGTGGACTTTATGTGGGGCATCCGCTTCAACAATGAAAAGTCCTGGTTTGAGGCCCATAAAGAGGAGTACCTCACCCACTTCCAGCGCCCTATGAAGGAGCTGGCCAACGAGGTATACGCCCGTTTTCTGGACAAGCACCCCGACCTGGATCTGGTGTGCAAGGTCTCCCGCATCTATCGGGACGCCCGGCGGCTCTTTGGCCGTGGCCCCTACAAGGACCACCTGTGGATGAGTTTGGTTCGCCCCCATGTGGAAGCTGGCTCCGAGCCGGTGTTCTGGTTTGAACTGGAGCCGGAGGGCTGGTCCTGCGGCATGGGGTTCTGGATGGCTCCCGCGGTAACCATGGCCAAATTCCGGGCCCGGATGGACCGGGACCCCAAGCCCATGGAGCAGCTGACCCGCCGTCTCAATAAACAGGACCAGTTTATCTTGGAAGGTACGGACTACAAACGGCCCAAGGCTGCACCCTCCCCCCTGCTGCAGCCCTGGTATGATAAAAAGAGCTTTGCCATCTCCCACAGCGCCCCCCATCAGGATCTGCTGTGGAGCCATGAACTGGCCGATGTGCTGGTGGACAGTTACGAATTCCTGCTGCCCTATTACCAGTACATTCTTTCCCTCAGCGGCGATCCCGATCCCCGCCAGGCCTGACTGACAGATTTTGTGTGAAAACTTCCCCGCCGCCCTGCACATACTATGCCACACAACGGCGAAACGGGGGCGAGGGGCGTGAGTCAGCTTCAAAAGCGGTGGATGGTGGTCATTCTGGCAGTTTCTATAGTCTGTCTGACCTTCTCCCTGGGTGTCCGGCAGAGTGTGCTGTCGGTTGACGCCCCCACCCAGCTGCCTCAGCAAAAGCTCATTGCACTCACTTTTGACGACGGGCCCCGCCGCTCCACCACCACCCGTCTGCTGGACGGTCTGGCGGAGCGGGGTGTAAAAGCCACCTTCTTCCTCATTGGCCGTCAGATTGCGGACAACGAGGATGTGGTGGAGCGGATGGACCGGGAGGGACACCAGATCGGTATCCACACCTTCGACCATGTGCAGCTCACCGACTTGAACCAGACGGATTTTGACGCCCAGGTGGAGTCCACCCGCACCCTGCTGAAGAATCTGCTGGGACACAACGATTTTCTCCTCCGCCCGCCCTACGGCAAGTGGGATGAGGGCGTAAAAAAGCGGGCGGGCTGTCCCATCATCCTGTGGTCCATTGATCCGGAGGACTGGGACGACAAAAACACCGACCGGGTGGTAAACATGGTGGTAAACCAGGCCCGGGACGGCGGCATTATCCTGCTCCACGACATCTATCCAGAGTCGGTGGATGCCGCGTTGCAGATTGTGGACAAGCTCCACGCCCAGGGCTACTATTTCTGCACCATTGACCAGCTCTTTGCCGCCAGGGGACTCTCCCTGGACCCGGGTGAGGTATATTGGAATGCCTACCCATGAACAAAAAAGGACCTGCCTTACGGCAGGTCCTTTTTGCAGGTTTATGCGAATTTCTCAATGTAGCCCATGACAAAGATGATCAGTACGATGATGGGCACCACCACGGTGAAATACATCCGCAGCTTTGCGGGGAAGCGCACGCCCTTGCCCTGGTCGGCCTCGGCCAGGAAGCCGTCGAAGCCCCAGGCAATCTTCTTGGACAGGCAGCAGAACAGCAGATAGATCACGGAACCCAGGGGCAGCAGGTTGTTGCTCACCAAGAAGTCCTCAAAGTCCATGACGCCCATGCCCAGGATCTTGATACCGCTCCAGATGTTGTTGCCCAGCAGGCAGGGCAGGCTGAGCAGGAAGATAAGCACCAGGTTGATGGCCACCGCCTTACCACGGGACACCCCCCACTTGTCCATCCAGCAGGCCAGGATGTTCTCAAACACGGCGGTGATGGTGGACAGGGCGGCAAAGAACAGGAACACGAAGAACAGCGCGCCCCACAGCCGTCCGCCGGGCATGGCGTTGAACACATTGGGCAGGGTGATGAAGATCAGGTTGGAACCGGCGTCGGGATTGACGCCGAAGGCGAAGGCAGAGGGGAAGATGATCAGGCCGGACACAAAGGCCACGCAGGTATCCAGGATGCCCACGCTGATGGTCTCACCGAAGAGGCGGCGGTCCTTGCCGATGTAGCTGCCGAAGATGGCCATGGCGCCGATGCCCAGGCTCAGGGTAAAGAAGGCCTGGCCCATGGCGGCGTAGATGGCCTCACCCAGCCGGAAGTTGCCGTTGGCATCGTACATCAGGTTGTCGAAATTAGGCACCAGATAGAACTCCAGGCCCTTGATGGCCCCGGGCAGGGTGATGGCCCGGATGGCCAGGATCACCAGCAGGCAGAGCAGGCAGAGCATCATAAACTTATTGGCCTTCTCCACGCCGTTGCGCAGGCCCCGGCTGCAGATTACCATACCCAGCACCACCACAATGGCCATGAAGAGCAGCTGGATTCCAGGCTGAGACATCATGGTACCGAAGCTCTGCTCCACACCCGACTTGTCCAGTCCCTCAAATTGACCGGCAGCGATCTTGAAGAAATACATCAGCAGCCAGCCGGCAATGGTGGTATAGAACATCATCAGCAGGTAGTTGCCCGCCATACCAAACCAGCCATACCAGTGCCACTTGGTGCCCTTGGGCTCCAGTTCCTGGAAGGACACAATGATGCTTTTCCGGCTGGCCCGGCCCACAGCAAACTCCATCGCCATGATGGGCAGACCCATGGCCACCAGAAATACCAGATAGATCAGCACAAAGGCCGCGCCGCCGTACTGCCCCACGATGTAGGGAAAGCGCCAGACATTGCCCAGGCCGATGGCGCACCCGGCAGAGATGAGCACAAAGCCCAGCCGGGATGCAAAGGTCTCTCTCTCTTTCACGATTTTTCCTCCTTGGCTTGGCTGCCTGACGGCGGCCTTCTGAGCCGATTCCGTTCAATATCCGGCCTCGGCCCCGCTGGTTCCCCGGGATGAAAGGTCCTCCACAAAGAGAATTCCCGCGGCCCTCACCGCGGGAAACAAACTACTTTGCCACCTAAACAGCAGTTTTTTGTCTTTTTTCCTCTCGAACGTCTGCCCAAGCGGAGCGCAAAGCAGTTGATTCAGCAGACAATATCATAGCCGATTTTACCGGCTCTGTCAATGCAAAGCGTTACATTGATCTGCATCATTATCCATTTTTCTTACAGCCAGTCCTCCACCACATCCCGCAGCGTCACCGGCGACACCTGATTGCGCCGGACCAGCTCGGCCAACTCATCAATACGCCCGACGCTCACCGTGATATTGGGCACCGCCTGACTGTCCCCATCCGGGCCGGTCACCTTGATGCCGTAGCTCTCGCAGCAAAGACCGCCCACCGACATCTCGTCCACCAGGATGGCGTAGCGGTATCCGCAGTCCGCCGGACTCTCCAGCAGCAGTTCTCTCATTCGTCTCTCCCCTTTACGCGATTCTATGACTCAATTATACATCTTTACCATAATTTGTAAAGTTTTACCGTTCGTATTCTTTCGTCACAAATCGCCGGCAAGGGACTACTGCGTCTTGTTTTCACGCTCCGCCCAGGTATAGAGCAGTACCGCGCCCAGAATAATTGCCGCGCCCAGCAGCTGGAGGGGCGTGGGGATCTCCCCGAACAGCGGAACCGCCAAGCCGCCGGAAAAGACCGGTTCGCACAGTTTGACCGCCGACACATAGGCGGGGGACAGATATTTCAGGCACCAGCTGAACAGGCTGTGGCCCATGAGGGTACACAGCACTGCCAGGCCCAGGCCGATGAGCCACTCCCGACCCCCATAGCCCACCAGGGGGGTACCGCTGGACAGGGCCATCAGCAGCAGGGTCAGAAAGCAGGCCAGGTAGGTCAAAAAGGTGTATACCGTGGTGGAAAGGTATCCTCTCTGTATTCTTCCAATCAAAGTATACAGAGCGACAAAGAAAGCTGCGGCCAGGGCCAGCAGGTTTCCGTACAGTTGGCTGCCCTGGCCGCCGCCCGCCAGGGCCAGAATGGCGCTGCCGCCGAAGGCCAACAGGATAGCCGCCACACCCAGGGGCGGGATACGGCCCTTGAGAAAGAGGGCAAAGCCCAGGGCGGTAAAGATGACCTCCGTGCTGACCAGCACGGTGGATACCGCCACGCCTGTCCATTTGAGGGACTCAAACCAGGTGAGGAAGTGGAGGGCCAGACAAATTCCGCTGAGCGTACACAGCAGTACATCTCTCCCCCGCACCCGCTTGAGCTCCTGCCGGAACTTGGTGAGTACCGCCGGCAGCAACAGCAGTACCGTCCAGCCCAGGCGGTAGACTGCGGTGATCACCGAAGGGGCCTGGGAGTAGCGCACCAGGATGGCAGAAATAGAGACGCCCAGCACTCCCAGCAGCAATATTCCTTTGGGATGTCGTTCCCACATTGCTTTCTCCTCCAATCTTTCCCCAGTATACTCCCTCCATCCCGTCGGTGCAATCCAAAACAGCAGAAGTCTACTCAATCAATAGCATAAAAAAGGACCTGTTGCGATTGCAACAGGTCCTTTTGATGTAAGCCTTCTTACTTGGCAGCCTTGGCAGCCCGGATGGCCTCGATGAGCATGGGAGTGACCTTGTACAGGTCGCCCACGATGCCGTAGGAAGCCACGTCGAAGATGGGGGCAGACTCGTTCTTGTTCACCGCGATGATGCACTCGGAGTCCTGCATACCAGCCAGGTGCTGGATAGCGCCGGAGATACCCAGAGCAACATAGATGCGGGGATGGACGGTCTTGCCGGTCTGGCCGACCTGGTGGTCAGCACCGATCCAGCCGGCGTCCACGCAGGCACGGGAGGAGCCCACAACGCCGCCCAGGACGGAAGCCAGCTCCTCAGCCAGCTTGATGCCGCCCTCAACGTCCTTGCTGATGCCGCGGCCCACGGAGACCACCACGTCGGCGCCGATCAGGTCGACCAGCTTCTTGGCAGCCTTCTTGACCTCCAGCACCTCAACATGGATGTCGGACTTGTCCAGCTTGACGTCCACGTTCTCGATGACGGTCTTGGCAGCGCCGGCCTCGTCGTAGGGCTGGGTCTGCATCACGCCGGGACGGACGGTGGACATCTGGGGACGGAAGCGGGGGCAGATGATGGTAGCCATCAGGTGACCGCCGAAAGCAGGACGGGTCATCTTCAGGTTGGTGTTCTCCTCGAACACGGTGTTGTCCACGTCGATGGTGGAGGTGGTCTTCAGGAACTCCTTGTACTTGGCCACGTCCACATCCAGGTGGGTACAGTCGGCGGTCAGACCGGTGTGCAGCCGGGCAGCGCAGCGGGGGCCCAGGTCACGGCCGATGTTGGTGGCGCCGATGAGGAAGATCTCGGGCTTCTTGTCCTCCACCAGGTCGCAGATGACCTTGGTGTAGGCGTCGGTGGTGTAAACGTCCAGCAGCTCGTGGTTGCAGTAGTACACCTTGTCGGCGCCGTAGCCGCCCAGAGCCTTCAGGTACTCTTCCTTGATGTCCTTGCCCAGGACCACGCCGCACAGCTCCACGCCCAGATCGTTGGCCAGCTTACGGCCCTCGGAGAGGAGCTGGTAGCTGGTGGACATGATAACGCCCTCGCGCTGCTCACAGAAAACCCATACGCCCTTGAAGGCGGCGGTATCGCTACTATTGAAAGCCATTCTATTGCTCTCCTTTCGATTAGATAATGTGCTTGTCGTTGAGGATGGAGACCAGCTTCTCGACAGTCGCCTTGTCGGCGCCCTCCATCATCATACCGGCGCCCTTCACCGGGGGAGAGAAGGACTTGTACACATTCGTGGGAGAGCCCTTCAGGCCGATGGTAGTAACATCAATCAGGGGATCGTCCTTCAGAGTCTCATAGTTGTACACTTCCAGAGGCTTCTGGTAGCACTCCATGATGCCGCCGACGCTCATGTAACGGGCGTCGTTGAGCTCCTTCACGCAGGTCAGCAGGCAGGGGGTCTGGACCTTGATGGTCATGTAGCCGTCCTCCAGCAGACGCTTCACGGTGACAGTCTTGCCGTCCACGTTGATCTCGGCCACATAGGAGACCTGGGGCATACCCAGCTTCTCAGCGATCTGGGGACCGACCTGGGCGGTATCGCCGTCGATGGCCTGACGGCCGCAGAACACGATGTCATCGTCGTCCACGCCGATCTTCTTGATGGCAGCAGCCAGGATCTGAGAAGTGGCGTAAGTATCGGAACCGCCGAACTCACGGGCGGAGACCAGAACGGCCTCGTCGCAGCCCATGGCCAGCAGCTCGCGGAGCATACCCTCGGCGGGCGGGGGGCCCATGGAGACCACCACGACCTTGCAGCCGGTGGCGTCCTTGATCCGCAGAGCGGCCTCGACAGCAGCCAGGTCGTCGTGGTTGGTGATGGTAGCCATGGCGGCACGGTCCATGGTGCCGTCTTCCTTCACCGCCACCACACCGGAGGTATCCGGGACCTGCTTGACACAAACGATTGCTTTCATATCGTAACTTCCCTCCAGTTCCTTTAGTTCACGCCCAGGTTGGCAGAAATGACCATGCGCTGGACCTCGCTGGTGCCCTCGTAGATCTCAGTGATCTTGGCGTCGCGCATCATGCGCTCCACGGGGTACTCACGGGTGTAGCCGTAGCCGCCGAACAGCTGCACACAGCGGCGGGTCACGTCGCTGGCGGTCTCAGCAGCAAACAGCTTAGCCATGGCAGCGTCCATGGTGTAGGGCTCATGGTTCTGCTTCTTCATAGCGGCGGAGTAAACCAGCCACTTGGCAGCCTCAGTCTTGGCGTGCATATCAGCAAGCTGGAACTGAGTGTTCTGGAACTGGGAGATACGCTTACCGAACTGAACGCGCTCCTTGGTGTACTTGATGGTCTCCTCAATAGCGCCCTCAGCCAGGCCCAGCGCCTGGGAGGCGATGCCGATACGGCCGCCGTCCAGGGTCTTCATGGCGATGCCGAAGCCCTTCCCCTGCTTGCCCAGGAGACGGTCGGCGGGAATGGTGCAATCTTCCATAATCAGCTCGCAGGTGGAGGAGCCCTTGATGCCCATCTTCTTCTCGTGCTTGCCCACGGAGAAGCCGGGATCGGTGCGCTCCACGATGAAGGCGGAGATTTCCTTCTTCTTGCGGCCGCGCTTGTCGGTGGTGATGCCGGTGATGGCGAAAATCACAAACACGTTGGCGTAGCCGGCGTTGGTGATGAAGATCTTGGAACCGTTGAGCACCCAGTTGCCGTTCTCGTCCTTCACGGCGGTGGTCTGCTGGCCCTGGGCGTCGGTGCCGGCGCCGGGCTCGGTCAGGCCGAAGGCGCCGATCCACTCGCCGGAGCACAGCTTGGGCAGATACTTCATCTTCTGCTCCTCGGTGCCGTTCTCATAGATGGGAGCGCAGCACAGAGAGGTGTGGGCGGAAATGATAACGCCGGTGGTACCACAGACCTTGCTCATCTCCTCGACGGCCATGACGTAGGACAGAACGTCCGCGCCGGCGCCGCCATACTCCTTGGGGAAATAGATGCCCATCATACCCAGCTTGGCCATCTTCTTGACGGTCTCCTCGGGGAACGCCTCGTTCTCGTCCACCCACTCGGCCAGGGGCTTGACTTCGTTTTCGGCAAAGTCACGGTACATCTTACGGAGCATTTCCTGCTCTTTGGAAAGGTGCAGATCCATTTGTTGCCTTCCTCCTAGATATGTATTTCAAAACGGCGGGCGGGAGTGTTTTGGGCTCCCGCCCGTCGCTTCGTGCGTGATAAAACGCAGGGATATTACTTCTTGCTGTAATCGTAGAAGCCGATGCCGGTCTTGCGGCCCAGCTTGCCGGCCCGGACCATCTTCCGCAGCAGCAGGGAGGCACGATACTTGGGATCGTGGGTCTCGTTGTACAGGGTGTCCATGATGGCCAGGCACACGTCCAGGCCCACCAGATCGCCCAGAGCCAGGGGGCCCATGGGGTGG
>NZ_CAJFGT010000077.1:0-11762 GCF_904377885.1 Flavonifractor sp. An112
GTTGTTGAAGCGGTCCAGGGTGCCCACCAGGTAGCCGGTGATGCGGCGGATGCGCTCAAAGGGCACGCCGTCGGCCTCGGTGCGGCCGCAGCCGGGGCAGCGATCCCCGATGATGCCGGAGAAGCCGCACACCGGGTCCCGGTCCACCGGATGGTTGACCGAGCCGTAGCCGATGCCGCTCTCCTTCATGCAGCGGATGACCTTCTCAAAGGCCTCCAGGTTGTCGGTGGGATCACCGTCCATCTCAATGTAGCTGATGTGTCCGGCATTGGTGAGGGCGTGGTAGGGCGCCTCGATCTTGATCTTGTCGTAGGCGGAGATGGGGTAATACACCGGCACATGGAAAGAGTTGGTGTAGTAATCCCGGTCGGTGATGCCCTCCATGACCCCGAAGCGGGCCTTGTCCATCCGGACAAAGCGGCCGGACAGTCCCTCGGCGGGGGTGGCCAGCAGGGAGAAGTTGAGGCCCCGCTTTTCGCTCTCGGCGTCCATCCGGGCCCGCATATGGGAGATGATCTCCATGCCCAGCACCCGGGCCTTCTCACTCTCGCCGTGGTGGACGCCGATGAGGGCCTTCAAAGTCTCGGCAAGGCCAATGAAGCCCACGGACAGAGTGCCGTGCTTCAGGACCTCCCGCACCTCGTCGTTCCAGTCCAGCTTCTCGCTGTCCAGCCACACCCCCTGGCCCATGAGGAAGGGGAAATTGTAGACGTGCTTGCGGCACTGGATCTCAAACCGCTCCAGCAGCTGGTCCACGCACAGGTCCATCATCCGGTCCAGAGACTCGAAGAAGGTGTTAAGGTCCCCCCGGGCTTTGATGGCCAGCCGGGGCAGGTTGATGGTGGTAAAGGACAGGTTGCCCCGACCGTTGCAGATTTCCCGCTCAGGGTCGTATACATTGCCTATGACCCGGGTGCGGCAGCCCATGTAGGCGATCTCGGTCTCGGGATGGCCGGGCTTGTAGTACTGCAGGTTGAAGGGGGCGTCAAGGAAGGAGAAATTGGGGAACAGCCGCTTGGCGGAGCACCGCATAGCCAGCTGGAACAGGTCGTAGTTGGGCTCGCCGGGGTTGTAGTTGACCCCCTCCTTCACCCGGAAGATCTGGATGGGGAAAATGGGAGTCTCGCCGCCGCCCAGGCCGGCCTCGGTGGCCAGCATCACATTCTTCATCACCATGCGGCCCTCGGGAGAGGTGTCCATGCCGTAGTTGATGGAGGAGAAGGGAGTCTGGGCGCCAGCCCGGGAATGCATGGTATTCAGGTTGTGGATCAGGGCCTCCATGGCCTGATAGGTGGCCCGGTCGGTCTCCTTCACCGCCCGCTGCTGGGCAAACTTCTGGGCCTTCTCCACAGTGGCCTCGTCCCCGAACTTGGGCACCAGAGCGGCCCGCTCGGCGGCAAAGTATTCCTCGCTGCCCGCCAGAATGGAGCACAGGCCGGTCTCCTTCTCCAGGTCGGCCATGACGGCCTTCAACTCCTGCTCGGGGTCACGCTCATCCTCCAGCAGCATGAGGGCCCGGGCCAGGTTCTGACGGTACAGCCGCTTGAAGGTCTTGCGGACACCATCGGCCATGCCGTAGTCGAAGTTCACCACGCTCTGGCCGCCGTGCTGGTCATTCTGGTTGGACTGGATGGCGATGCAGCACAGGGCGGCGTAGGAGGCAATGTCGTTGGGCTCCCGCAGGGTGCCGTGACCGGTGGAAAAGCCCCCTTCAAAGAGTCTCTTGATGTCGATCTGACAGCAGGTGGTGGTGAGGGTCAAAAAGTCCAGGTCGTGAATGTGGATATCACCCTCCCGGTGGGCCCGGGCGTGGTCGGGGTTGAGGACGAACATATCATAGAACTGCTTGGCGCCCTCGGAGCCGAACTTGAGCATGGAGCCCATGGCGGTGTCACCGTCGATGTTGGCGTTCTCCCGCTTGATGTCGGAGTCCTTGGCGGCGGAGAAGGTGATGTCCTCATAGGTCTTCATCAACCGGGTATTCATCTCCCGGGCGCGGCTGCGCTCCTCCCGGTACAGAATGTAGGCCCGGGCGGTCTGGATGTAGCCGTTGTCCATCAGCACCCGCTCCACCAGGTCCTGAATGTGCTCCACGTCGGGCTGCTTCTCCCCTTCCACCTCCAGGATGGAGAGGACCTCGTCGGCCAGCCGTCTGGCCTCGGCCTCCTTGCCCGGCTTGTAAGTGGCTCGGAAGGCCTTGTCAATGGCGCCGGCGATTTTGTCCTCGTTGAACTCCGCCAGTCGGCCGTCCCGTTTTCTGATTTTGGTGAGTGTCATTGCGATCCGTTCCTTTCCCGCTCCACTGTTGCAGGCGATTACCGCCCGTTATATTCTGACACAATATCTTGTGCTTTGCTTCTTTACGCAACACCCATGATACAGTATCTTGATATATGCCGTCAAGGCACAAAACAAAAAGCCCGTCCCAAAAAGGGGACGTGCTTTTTGTCTGTTTCGCTGATTTTATTTTGGGGCCCGAAGGTCCCTTGACAGGGCTTCTTACAGCAGCACCAGGCCGTACCGGCCTGCCATCTCCCGGAGGAAATCCTCCTCCAGATCCCCGGTACCATCCCAGAAAGCCCGGCCCTGATAGAGCCGCAGAGCTTTCTCCAGCAGCTCGGGTACGTCGGACCACAGGCACAGAGCATCCTTCACCACATACTGGTTTTCGGCGAAGATATCCAGATCGTCCTCCTCCAGGATGGCGATCTTCAGCGCGCCCTGGGGGGACTCCTCCTCCGCCTCCAGAATGTCCTCCATCAGGTCAGGGGTACACTCGATGGTCTCACCCACATCCACATCGGGGGTGATGAATCGGGCCTCCTTCTCGCTGGCACAGGGGATCACATCCGGGTCCCGCTCCACCGGGCGGAAGCCGGAAAAGTCCACCTGATCCATAGCCCGTGCCACTGCCTCCAGATGCTCCGGCCCTGCCCCGCAGCATCCGCCGAATATACGGGCTCCGGCGGCGGCATATTGGGGGATAAAGCCCGCCAGTTCCTCCGGGGTACAGCAGGCCCCGGGCAGCCCGGCAGAGGGTTTTGCGATCAGAGGTACGGAGGCATAAGGCGTCAGCCGCTCCAGCTGCTCCGCCGTGTCTGCGGGGCTGGCACAGTTGAGCCCGAAGGCGGACACCCCCATGCCCTGCATAACGATGAGTCCGGCCAGCACATCCGTGCCGCCGGGGGTACGGCCCTCGTCGTCGCAGGTAAAGGATACCCACACCGGCTTGTCCGACACACTCTTGCAGGCCAGCACCGCCGCCCGGGCCTGAGCCATGTCGGTCATCGTCTCCAGGAAAAACAGGTCAACCCCGGCAGCTTCCAGAGCGGCGGCCTGCTCCGTGTAGACCGCCACCAATTCCTCAAAGCTGCTCTCACCAAAAGGAATCAGCGTCAGCCCGGCAGGGGCCATGTCGCCCGCCACCAGCACACCCCCGCCTGCGGCCTGCCGGGTCAGTTCCACCAGCCGCTGGTTGTATTCTCTTACCTGTCCCATGATGCCCCTGCGCTCCAGGCTGGCCCGGTTGGCCCCAAAGGTGGGGGCCAGCAGAATACGGCTGCCCGCCTGCACATAGCGCCGCTGTACCTCCAGCAGAGCCTGGGGATGCTCCAGCACCCACTGCTCGGTGCAGGCTCCGTCGGGCATACCCAGCCGGCGCAGCTCGGTTCCGGTAGCACCGTCCATCAGAATGGGCATAGATAAGGGAATGGTGTCCATAATTGCTCGGTTCCTCCTGTATTGCACATTTGGGTGGTATTATATCACAGTTTCATGATCCAATGCAAGCCTGGTTCCCAGGCAAAAGAGACCTGCCGCGAAACGGCAGGTCTCTTCTCATTGGGTTTGGCTCAGCCCGCCCCCACCCGCTTGGTGGAGGTGTGGTAGATGGGTTTCCACTCTACCTTCTTCACCAGAGCGGCGATGGAGATGGGGATGTACGTAAACATGAAGATGGGGAAGGTAAAGACATAGCCCAGCTTCTGCAGCGGAGAGGCGCTGATGTGCTTCCACTCAGAAAGTACCGTCAGCAGGCCGTAGAAGAACAGGCCCACATAGAAGTTCCACAGAGCGGACAGCATGAAGCCGACGGTCACATCGATAACCTTGGCGGCAATATAGGCGGGCTGGGTCATGCAGCTGGCCAGGATGATGCCGTTGAACAGGATCATCACCAGGGTGAGCAGCATACCGGGGGCCACAGTGACGAACATATCGTAGCAGGAGGTACCCAGCCGTCCGGGGCGGAAACAGCCCTTCAGCAGGGGCACGGTATAATCCCGGTCCACCTCATAGAAGCCCTTGGACCACCGCAGCCGCTGATCCCAGGACTGGCGGAAGGTGGTGGGCTGCTCGTCGTACACCACGGCGGTGTCACAGTAGCCGATCTTGCGGCCCTGGATGGCACAGTCCACGGAGAACTGGATGTCCTCGGTAAGCAGATGGAAGGGCCAGCCCCCGTTTTCCCGGATGACCTTGGCGGACACCAGGAAGCCGGTACCGGACACATGGCAGTTGGTGCCCAGCAGGGTACGGGGGAAGTTAAGGAAGCGGGCCTCCCGCAGGAACCAGATGGAGTATCCGGCAGAGATCCAGTTGTCTCCAAAGTTCTTGGAATTGCGGTAGCAGGTGATGGCGTCATAGCCCTTGTCAAAGGTACGGTTCATCTCAGCCACAAAGTTGGGGTCCACCAGGTTGTCGGCGTCAAAGATGAAGTAGCCGTCGTAGACGTCCTTGCCCTCCTCCTCCAGGCGGTGGAAGAGGTAGTCCATGGCGTAGCCCTTGCCCTTCTTCTGCTGGTCGAAGCGCTCATACACAAAGGCGCCGGCCTTGCGGGCCACACCAGCGGTATCGTCGGTGCAGTTGTCGGCTACCACATAGAGATCCAGCAGCTCTTTGGGGTAATTTTGCTTGTTTAAGCTGTCCAGCAGCTCCCCGATCACCCCTTCTTCGTTGCGTGCGGATACTACCACAGCAAAGCGATGGAGCTTTTCAGGCTGATGGGTCTCTTTCCAGCGGCGGCGCACCAGCCCCACTACCACATAGAAGCCCTGGTAGAGGTAGAGCAGGGTGAACAGCAGCACCACTGCAAAGTTCAAATCTTTTACTAATTCTAATATCGTCATTCCATGATCCTCCGTCTGTTGATCGCTGAAGGAACCTGCCCGCGGTGGATAGCCGCGTGCATTGCATATCATACCACACCCAAAAAAGATTACAAGAGTGTTACATACCAATTAACAGAAGATTAAGGGAAAGTTTTTATTTCTTTTATACAAATGTAAGAAATCCGACCTCTCCCCTGTAAACAGATTCCATATTCCTCTGATTCGTCTGTTTTTGAAACATTCAGCATAGTTTCAGGTAGACATAATATTCTTGCATCGTCGCGGTTTCTTCTTGGACGAAAATTTACAAAAAAAGATCCCGCTTTTTTCAAAAAAGCGGGATCTTTTTCCTTACATCTTTTCAGGAGCGGTAACACCGATGAGGGCCAGGCAGTTGGCAATGACGGAACGGACGGTGTCAGCCAGCTTGAGGCGGGCAGCCAGCACGTCGGCCTCCTCCCCCTTGATGCGGCAGGCGTTGTAGAAGCGGTGGAAGTCGCCGGCCAGGGTAATGAGGTAGCGGTTGACGTGGGAGGGGTCGTAGTCCCGGGCGGAGATACGGATCACCTCAGGCAGCTGGGACAGGGTCTTGATGAGGGCCTTCTCCTCGGCGGTGGTGAAGAGGGCGGCATTTACAGCGGCCGCGTCAGGCATCTGGGCGCCTTCCTCAGTGAGGCGGCTCACTAGGGAGCAGATGCGGGCGTGGGCGTACTGGACGTAGTACACCGGGTTATCGGAGTCCTGCCGCACCGCCAGGTCCAGATCGAAGTCCAGAGCGGAGGTGGAGGACCGGGAGTTGAAGAAGAACCGGGCGGCATCCACACTGACCTCATCCAGCAGGTCCCGCAGGGCGATGGCCTTGCCGGAGCGCTTGGACATCCGAACGGGCTGGCCGTCCTGCAGCAGGTTGACCAGCTGCATCAGCACCACCACCAGCCGGTGGGAGCCATCCAGGCCCAGGCCGTCCAGAGCGGCCTGGAGGCGGGCCACATGGCCATGGTGGTCGGCGCCCCAGATGTTGATAGCCTTGGAGAAGCCCCGCTTCTCCAGCTTGTTGCGGTGGTAGGCAATGTCGGCGGCAAAGTAGGTGTAGAAGCCGTTGGCCCGGCGGAGCACGTCGTCCTTCAGGTCCAGCTTGTCCACCTGCTCCTGGGTCTTGCCCTCAGCCATGAACTTCTGCTTGAGCAGGTCGGTGGTGTTAAGCCACAGGGCGCCGTCCTTCTCATAGGTCCAGCCCTTGTCGGCCAGCATCCCAACCGTCTCGGCCACATAGCCGGAGCTGTGGAGGCCGGACTCCAGGAACCACTCGTCGTACTCGATCTGGTAGCGGCGCAGATCGGCCTTCATCTTAGGGATGTTGACGGACAGGCCGTACTGGGCCATGGCCTCCTGGCGCTCCTCCTCCGGCTTGTCCTTCCAGTCGGGGCCGTGCTGGTCATAGAAGGCCTGGGCCAGCTCCTTGATGTCGTCGCCGTGATAGCCGTCCTCGGGGAAGGGATAGTTCTCCTCACCCAGCACGATCTGGAGGTACCGGGCGTCGATGGACATGGCAAACTTGTGGATCTGGTTGCCGGCGTCGTTGACGTAGAATTCACGCCACACGTCGTACCCGGCCCGGGTGAGCACGCTGGCCAGAGCGTCGCCCAGCACGCCGCCCCGGGCGTTGCCGATGTGCATGGGGCCGGTGGGGTTGGCAGAGACGAACTCCACCATCACTTTTTCGCCGTGGCCCTCGTCCACCGCGCCGTAGGTGCTCCCCTCAGCCTGGATGTCGGTGAGGACCTCGCCGTACCACTTGCTGCCCAGGGTGAAGTTGAGGAAGCCAGGGCCGGCGATCTCCACCTTATCAAAGAAGGTACCCGCCAGATCCAGATTGTCCACAATGGTCTGGGCGATCTGCCGGGGGGCCTTGTGGAGAGCCTTAGCGCCCGCCATGGCGAAGGAGGAGGCGTAGTCGCCGTGGGTGGGGTCCTTGGGGATCTCGATGGTGGCCTTGACCTCCGCCCCTGCGGGCAGCAGGCCCTGGGCCGCGGCCTTCTCGTAGGCCGCCTGTGTCAGCTGGGCGACCTGCTCCCGGGCCGCCTGGATCATATTGGACATATCTATCACCTTTTCTTTATTTCTCAAAATACAGCCCTCAGACGGAGAACCTCTGCCAGGGCTTTACTGCTGGATATGATTTCCCTTCTGCCGCACCTGGATGTGGAAGAGGTTCTCACCCGCCACGGCATGGTCAATCTCCAGGGCATAATTGATCTCAATGCTGCCGCCGTCGGGGCTGAGCTGGGCCCGCATCTTCTTGGTGTTGATGCCTACCGCCAGCGCACCGTAGGGCGTGTTGTACATGGACAGGTGCCGCCGTCCCTCCTCAAAGACCATCTGGGAGTTGACCTCCCCCACCCGCAGCAGGGTGACCCGCTCAGGCTCGATCTGGAAGGTGGTAAGGGTACCCTCCAACCCGGTGAGCTCGCTCTCCTGATAGCTGAGGGTGTAGCCGTCCTCGCCGTCGAGGGACAGCCTGCCCTCGGTCACCAGTTCGATGACTTCCGGCTCCTGATCCTCAAAGGACTGCTTGCCCCGAATGGATATGATAACGTTGTTCTCCATGGTTCTATGTTCCCTCTTTATCGGCCCTTCCGGCCGCAAATTGCACCATATTATATCCAATTCCCGCCCTAATGTAAAGGGCTGGTTTTCAATAGCAGCTGATATCCACCTGGCCCACGGTACCGGTGACGTCCCAACCCAGGAAAATGGAGGCCAGCCGGGAGAAATCCTCCTGACGGTCGCTGACAAAGTACCGGCAGCTGCCTCCCTCCGTCTTTCCGGACAAAGCGTCATCGGCTGCCAGCCGGGCGGCAGCGGCGCGGGCGCCCTCCGCTCCGGCGTTGACCAGCCGGACCTGGGGCCCCATCTGGGCGGCGATCACATCCTGGAGCAGCGGATAGTGGGTACAGCCAAGTACCAGGGTGTCCACTCCCGCCTCCTTCAGGGGGGCCAGATACTCCCCCGCCACCGTCTCGATGACAACATCGCCGGGCCTGAAGCGCCCGTTCTCCACCAGGGGCACAAAGAGGGGGCAGGCCTGGGCAGTCACCTGGGCCGCCGGGTCGGCCTTGCGGATAAGGGCCTCATAGGCGCCGCTGCGGATGGATGCCTGGGTGCCGATGAGTCCGATCCTGCCGTTTTGCGTGGTTTCCGCGGCGGCGGCAGCAGCAGGGGCCACTACACCCAACACCGGGATGGGGTTCTCATTGGCCAGGATGTCCAGGGCCGTGGTGGACACGGTGCCGCAGGCAATGACGATGAGTTTCAAATCAAAGGTACGCAGAAAGGCCACGTCCTGGCGGGCGTACCGGATAATGGTCTCCTTGGAGCGGCTGCCGTAGGGCACCCGTCCGGTATCTCCGAAATAGACGATGTCCTCCCCCGGCAGCAGGCGGCACAGCTCCCGCACCGTGGTCAGGCCGCCCAGGCCGGAGTCAAATACGCCAATGGGTCGACTGTCCAAGGCGTTCCCTCCTTGTAATACTATGGTTCTTTTAATGATAGGGGAAACAGGGCAGGAAAACAAGGGGTTATTTTCACATTTTTCCCTCCCCGGTTTGACATTTCTTCGGGGGTGATTATAATATGAGAGTGGGGTATGGTCCCTCCTGCCCCAACGTCATGACAGCGAGGAGGTCGCATTGGTATGAAGCTGGAACTGACGACCAAGCAGTTTCGCCGTCTGCTGGATATGGCCTATATTGGCAACTGGATCTTGAATTCCACCCGGGGTGACGACCGGTTCAGGGACTATGACGAGGTAGAGAGCCTGCTCTTTGCCAAGGCCCGGGCAGAGGGAATGCCCATGCTGGCCGAGGACTGGCAGGGCGAAGTGGTCCCCTCCCGCGCCTTCGCCGAAGGCGGCATCCACGAGGCCATCATGGAATACGAAAACAATGTGTTCTTCGATATTCTGGCGGAGGACCTGGCCCGCCGGGACATGGACGACGCCCCGATCGACGAGAGCAATTATGACGAACTGGCCAGCCGCATCGACGCCTATATCGCTGAATTTGAGGAACACGGCACCGATAACATCCTGGTAGACAGCGATCACCTGTAAGACGGCTCAAAGCCCCTGCCATATTTGGCAGGGGCTCTTTTTATGCCTCCGGCTGGTCCTCCTTCAGATCCTCCAGCGTCAGCGCCATCAGCTCCTCCTTGCCGGGGGCCTCCAGGGCGGCCACCCGGTCAGACTGACGGGCCACCGCCCGCTCGAACAGATTGCGCACGTCCCGGGCGTTGCCAAAGTTCTCATCCCGCTCTTCATACAGAGTTTTAAAATACTCTTCGGCATACTTCCGGCTCTCATCACTAAGGGTATATCCATTTTTCCCACACATGGAGCAGAAGATCTCCATCAGCTGTTCCCCATTATAGTCCTCAAAATAGAAGTACTTATTGAACCGGCTCTCCAAACCGGGGTTGGCGTGGAGGAAGCGGTCCATCAGCTGGGTGTAGCCCGCCACAATGACCACCAGATCCGCCCGGTGGTCCTCCATCCCCTTCAGCAGAGTCTCGATGGCCTCCCTGCCAAAGTCGTTGGGGTTGTCCTGCCCCGCCAGGGCGTAGGCCTCGTCGATGAAGAGCACGCCTCCCAGGGCCTTCTGAATCACCTCGCTGGTCTTGATGGCGGTCTGTCCTACGAAGCCGGCCACCAGACCGGACCGGTCCACCTCCACCAGCTGTCCCTTGGACAGCACGCCAATGGCCTTGTACAGCTGGGCCAGCAGCCGGGCCACCGTGGTCTTGCCGGTGCCGGGATTGCCCATGAACACCAAGTGAAGGGACAGGGGCGGCACTGGCAAATCGTGCTCCTGCCGCAGCTTACGCACCTTCACCAGGTTGACCAGACTCTTCACGTCGGCCTTCACCTTTTCCAGGCCGCACAGCTCATCCAGCTGGGCCATCAGCTCCTCCAGAGTAGGCTCCGGCTCCTCCGACTTGTCCTCCTCCTTTTGCTCCGCCGCCGGAGCGGTCTGAGGCGTTTGGGGGACGGGCCTGCGGGTCACAAAGTCCCCCACGTCCAGAGGCGCCTTCTCCCCCTTCAATCCCTCCTGATCACACAGGGCGGAGAGGGCATCGGCGCACTGGTTGACAAACCCGGCCTCGGCCTCGCTGACCTGATCGTCCACCGCGGCAAAAAGCAGCAGCATCAGGGTGGTCAAATCGATAAACCGGCGGGCCAGGCTGGTGCCCGATACCTTGTCGCAGGCCCGCATCCGGTTGAAAAATTCCGGCGGCCGGAATCCGGGATAACCCGCCACCTCCGAGGACAGTTCCCAAAACAACACCGATGGGGCCGGATTGCCCTTGGTGTAGATGGCGTTGTAAAATTCCACATACCTGGGGGTGGGAGAGGCCCCATCCCGCTGCCACAGGCCCAGAGCGCAGCCACGAAAGAAGGGATCGGCCTCCCGGCCAAACCGCTCCCGCAGCACCTGGTCCGGGATCTGACGCCGGAACGCGGCCACAGCTTCGCTGTACTGTTTGTGGGCTTCCGCAGCACTGATGGAACCTTTCATATGCTCCGCCTCCCCTGCCGTTCTGCCTGCTATTATATCCAATTTGTTTTGACAGTGCAACCCCGCCCATCAGTTGACATAATTGTTAAAAAACTTTTATATTTCCTGAAGTACCGTTGACGGGCCGCGCGTCGGCGTTGTACAATAGACACAAGAATGTCGATTGGAGGGATTTCCTATGGCATCCAGACGAAGCAGGGACGACCGTCCCAAAATGATTCATTGCGAATACTGCGGCGAAGACTACGCCTCTACTTATAAGCACTGCCCGTTCTGTGACGAGATTCCGCTGGACGACGAGGACTTTGACGGCGATGAGGATTCCCCCCGCCGTGCCCGGGGGGGCAAGCGGTTGGTAACCAACACCAGAGGCGGCGGCTATGGCCGCGGCCCCTCTCCCCTCCGTCTGGTGGGGATCATCGTCTCTCTGGCGATCATCATCGCGGCGGTGATCATTGTGATCTCGGTGATCATTCCTCTGGTAACCAAGGGCGGCTCCGCAGACGATCCGTCCAGCGTGGAAAGCGTTATGCCCACCGACTCCGCCCAGCCCAGCATAGAGCCCACCGAGTCGCCCGATCCGTCGGAGACCATTCCCGCCGACCAGACGGCCACCGACTTCACCCTGAGTCTGACGGAGTTCTCCCTCAGCAACCGCTATCCCGATCCTATCACCTTGACCGTCACCTTTATTCCCGAGGGTTCCTCCGGCGCCATCACCTGGACCAGCAGTGATCCCGAGGTGGTCAGCGTAGATGAGACCGGCAAGGTAAGCGCCGGGACCAAGACAGGCAACGCCACCATTACCGCCACCATGCCTGGCGGCGTGACCCACACCTGTCTGGTTCACAACTCGGTAACTACCGGCGGCTCTACCACCACCGGCTCCGGCACCACTACGTCTACCTCTCTGTCTCTGAGCCGGACGGATTTCACCCTGAGCAAGACCTACCCCTCCTTCCAGATGAAAGTAAGCGGCACCTCCTCCACCCCCGTGTGGAGCATCGGCAACAGCGCCGTGGCCACCGTGTCCTCCAACGGCACCGTGACCTATGTGGGCAAGGGTACCACCACCCTGACC
>NZ_CAJFGT010000078.1:0-11628 GCF_904377885.1 Flavonifractor sp. An112
AAGGAAATGCAGCCCGGAAGATTTTCTTCCGGGCTGCGTTTTTTTACTTAGATATACAGGCCGATGAGGGCATCGGTTCATCCAGTGGGGGAGGAGTATTGGCAGGTCAGGGGCGCAGTCGGGCCATCATGTATTCGTCGGCATATTTGCCGTTCCGCACGGTGGTCATGCGCTTGAGCCCTTCCTTCTCAAAGCCCAGCTTCTCATACAGGTGGATGGCCCGCTCATTATCGGCAAATACAGTGAGCTCCACCCGCACCAGCATGAGCCAGTTATCCGCCAGATCCAGCAGTGTCTTTAAAAGGGCAGAACCTACCCCCATGTTCTGGTAGTCGGCATGGACCATCAGGGCCACACTGCCAGTATGGCGCATCCGGGGATTGCCAAAGACTTGCAGACAGGCTACACCGATGACTGTGCCGTCGTCCAGTACCGCCACGAAATGGTGGTCGTTGGGGCCCAGATTGGCTAAGAAAGCATCGCTGTCCGCGGTGCGGTAGGAGGAAAGTCCCAGAGTGGTTTCCAAGACCCCGGGCATCCGGCGCAGGGCCGCGGTGCCAGCGGCGTCCCGGGGTTCCGTGGGACGAATGGTGTAGTTCATAATAATGCCTCCCAAACAGATTTGGATCATATTAGCATATCCGACCATAAAAAGCAACCGCCCGGGCTATGTGCCCAGGCGGTTTGCGGTACGTTGGCTTAGTAGGCGGCAATTACACCGCCGTCGTTGGCGTACACCGTGGAGATGCCGCCGGTCTCGCTGATGAGGATCTCAGAGAATTTGCACTGCTTCCGCACCAGTTCTTTTAGATGGAAGGCCCGGTCCAGGCAGTTGCAGTGGACAATGCACAGCCGACGGCCGGCGTGATTGGGATCAGCTGCCATCATGGCCGCCATTTTGCTCAGGGCCTGCTTAATAGACAGAGCCTGACCCTTTTTACAGATCTCACCCTGGGGGGTGGAGCCCATCAGCAGCTTGATGTGCAGGGTGCTGGTCACCAGAGCCTGGGTGCGGGTGAGCCGCCCGTTTTTCCGCAGATTGTCCAGAGTCTCCAGTACGAAGAGGGTATTCATCTCCTCGATATACTGGGAGGCCTTGCTCACCACGGTGGTAAAATCCAGTCCGGCCTCAGCCAGCTCCTGGAGCTTCAAGGCCACCAGTACCTCACCGGCAGAGGCAGAGCAGGAATTGAAGATGTGAATATTGGCCCCAGGGTGATCCTCCAGCCACAGATTGCGGGCCTGAGCCGCAGCATTGTGGGAGCCGGACAGCAGGGCGGACAGGGTGACTACATAGATGTCGTCGGCGCCGCAGTCAAAGGCATCCATATACTGAATAGGGGAGGGGCAGGCGGACTGGGGAGCAGTGGGACAATCCCGCATCATTTGCAGCAGGGCTTTCTGATCGAAGGATTCGTCATCCACAACGGTCTCATCCCCCACGCGGATGGTGAGGGGGACCTTGATAAAACAGTCCTCCCGCAGCTCAGCAGGGGTAAGGTCGCAGCAGCTGTCAACAATGATCTTAAAACTCATAACAAAAACCCTCGAATATAATTATCAAAATGATATTTGCCATTGCCGCTATTGTATCACCATCAGCGGGAAAAGTAAAGGGAGAAAGTGTGAATATTCTGGAACGGGCAGAAAGATGGGGCAGATTTACTAGGTAAAGCGGTCGGGGGCGCCTACCAGAATACGGGCTCCGCAGGGGGACACGGGCAGCCAGGTGCGTCCGCCGTCGTTGTTGAAGACCTGGTTTTCATTGAGCACATCCTGGAGCACCGGCTCCTGGTGGGGGAACTCCACATGGACCTCCTGGGGCTCCAGGTTGAGGACCACATAGACACGCTGGCTGTCGGTAGCCCGGCGGAACACCAGCTGCGGGTTCTTGATGACCACATTTTCGTACTGACCCTCCTGAAGGGCGGGGAAAGCGGCCCGGATGGCGGCCAGCTTAGCCAGGTGGGCGCACAGACTCTGGTCCAGGGCCATCATCTCCTTCAGGTCCAGACAGGGGCGCAGGGGGGCATCAGAATGCTTGGTGCGCTCCCCCTTGATGGCCCACTCACTGCCGTAGTAGAGGGAAGGTACGCCGGGCATGGTGTACAGCAGGGTGTACAGGTTGTTGATGTGGGCCGGGTCCTTCAGCTTGGAGGCCAGCCGGTCCACGTCGTGGTTGTCGGCGAAGTTGTACAGGGTAATGTTGCGGTAGATGCCGCCGGGGCCGCACTGACGATGGAGAGAGTGGGCGATTTCAAAGTAGTTCTTGTCGTTGTGGGAGGACCACAGGCCCTTCCAGCACTCGTAGTTGGTGACGCTATCCAACATCTCCGGGTTGGCCCACCGGGCGTAGTCACCGTGGATGATCTCGCCCATGAGCCAGAAATCCGGGTCTTTGCCCTTGACAAAGCCCTTGAGGGTGCGAAAGAAGTCAAAGTCCACGCAGTCGGCGGCGTCCAGCCGCAGACCGTCAATGTGGAATTTGTCCATCCACATCCCAACCGCGTCCAGCAGGTGGCGCACCACGTCGGGGTTGCGGAGATTGAGTTTTACCAGCTCATAGTGGCCCTGCCAGGCGGTGTACCAGAAGGGGTCGCCCATGGGGGAGGGGCCGCCGAAGTTCAGGTCATGGAACCAGCCGCAGTAGGGAGAGCCCTGGCCATGCTCCTGCACATCCCGGAAGGCCCAGAAGCCCCGGCCCACATGGTTGAACACCCCGTCCAGCACCACACGGATGCCGTTGGCGTGAAGCTCATCACACAGGGCGGCGAAGGAATCGTTGTCTCCCAGGCGGCAGTCGATCTGGAAGTAGTCGGTGGTGTCGTAGCCGTGCTTCACCGACTGGAACACCGGACCCAGGTAGAGGGCATTGACACCCAGTTCCTTCAGGTGGGGGATCCAGTCTTTCAGCTTGTCCAGCCGGGGCACCGGGGCGCCGCCGGGGTTGTACTCCGGTGCACCGCAGAAACCAAGGGGGTAGATGTGGTAGAACACGGACTGATTGACCCAATGACTCATATTTGACTCCTCCAGTCTCCATTAAAATTGTGTTTCTTCTTCCTCCAGTTCACGCAGCAGCTTCTGGTCCTCCTTGGAGGACAGGTCCAGCTTCTCGTACAGGTCGGGCCGCCGCTGGCGGGTGCGGAGGATGGATTGCTTCCGCCGCCACTGGGCGATTTTCTTGTGGTCGCCGGAGCGGAGGATAGGGGGGACCTTTCGACCGTGCCACTCCTCGGGCCGGGAATACTGGGGATACTCCAGCATCCCGTTCCAGTGGCTCTCATTTTCAAAGCACTCAGGATCGGCCAAGACGCCGGGCACCAGCCGGGCCACCGCGTCGGCCACCACCATGGCGGCCAGCTCGCCGCCGGTGAGCACGAAGTCGCCGATGGAGATCTCCTCGTCCACGCACTCGTCGATAAAGCGCTGGTCGATGCCCTCGTAGTGGCCGCATACCAGGATCAGGTGGTCGTAGTCATCTCGGAGGCGGCGGGCATCGGACTCGGTAAAGGTCTTGCCGCAGGGGGACATATAGATCGTATGGCCGGGGCCGTAGGTGTCCACAATGTGCTTCCAGCACTGGTAGAGGGGATCGGCCTGCATCACCGCCCCCCGGCCGCCGCCGTAGGGGTAGTCGTCCACCTGCTTCTGCTTGTTGAGGGTGTAATCCCGGATCTGGTGGGCTTCAATGCGGATGATGTCCCGCTCCTGGGCCCGGCCCAAGATGGACTCATTCATCATGTCGCCCACAGTCAGATCGAAGAGGGTCATGATATCAATGCTATACATCGGTACGCATCCCTTCAATGAGGCGGACCTTGATATAGCCGCCCTCCACGTTGGTCTCCGCCAGGAACTCGTCCACGGCGGGGATCATATACTCGTGCTCGCCCTTGACCACATAGACCTCGTGGGCAGGGGGGGTGAGCACGTCGGCCACCACGCCAATCTTCTCGCCGGTGGCGGCGTCGATGACATCCAGCCCCATCAGGTCGGCAATGAAGTGGCGGCCGTCGGGCAGCTCCACGCCGGTGCGGTCGATGAACACCGTCTTGCCCTTCATGGACATGGCGGCATTTACGTCGTTGACACCCTCCAGGAAGGCAAGCACATTGCCCTTGTGGATGCGGGCGGAGCGGATCTTCACCGGCTTGCCGTCCACATACAATACATCAAACTGGCAGAGAAATTCCGGAGAATCGCACCAGGGGACGATCTTGACCTCGCCCTGGATGCCGTGGGTGTTGACGATCTGACCTGCTTCTAAAAATTGATTTTTCATCGGTATCACCCCGAATCGTACAAAATCTGCAAGATATGAAAAAGCCGACCGACCACAGGGTCGGTCGGCTTTTTCATATCCGGGGGGAGGCCCCCGGAGTTAGTCGACGATATCGACGGAAACCTTGGTGCCCTGGCGCTGGGCTACGGAGCGCATCAGTGTGCGGATCTCCTTGGCAATGCGGCCCTGACGGCCGATCACCTTGCCCATGTCCTCGGGGGCCACCCGAAGCTCCAGGACGGTCTCGCTCTCACCTGCGTGCTCGGTGACCTCCACGGCGTCGGGGTGGTCCACCAGATTGCGGGCGATATAGGTGAGCAGTTCCTTCATGCCAGCTGTGCCCTCCTATCAGATGGCGCCAGCTTTTTTCAGCAGAGCCTTCACGGTCTCAGTGGGCTGAGCGCCGGTCTTGATCCAAGCCTGGGCGCGCTCGGCGTCCACCTTGATCTCGGCGGGCTGGGTCAGAGGATTGTAAGTGCCGATCTCCTCGATGAAACGGCCGTCACGGGGATAGCGGGAGTCAGCCACCACGATGCGGTAGAAGGGAGCCTTCTTGGCGCCCATACGACGCAGTCTGATCTTAACCATTGTATCTTCACCTCCATGTAATCGTAAAGCATATCTATGGAAACGCGGCGTGGCGCGTTTACCACCGTTTAGAAGGGCAGACCGGGCATTTTGCCCAGCTTACCCAGTTTCCCCAGCTTGCCCAGACGCTTCATCTGCTTGCCGGAGAACTGTTTGCTCATCTGCTGCATCATGTCGAACTGCTTGAGCAGACGGTTGATGTCCACCACCTGGGTACCGGAGCCGGCGGCGATGCGCTTTTTCCGGCTGTTGTTCAGCAGGGAGGGGTCCTCCCGCTCGGCAGGGGTCATGGACAGGATAATGGCCTCGGTGCGGGAGAGGGACTTCTCGTCCACGTTAGCACCTTCCAGAGCCTTGGCGTTGACGCCGGGGAGCATCCCTGCAATGTCGGACAGGGAACCCATGCTCTTGATCTGCACCAGCTGATCGTAGAAGTCCGAGAGGGTGAAGCGGTTTTTCCGCAGCTTCTGTTCCAGCTCAGCGGCCTTCTTGGCGTCAAAGGTCTGCTGGGCTTTCTCGATGAGGGAGAGCACGTCGCCCATGCCCAGGATACGGGAGGCCATCCGGTCGGGGTAGAAGATGTCCACCTGGTCCAGCTTCTCACCCTGGCCCACGAACTTGATGGGCTTGCCGGTGACCGCTTTGATAGAGAGGGCTGCGCCGCCCCGGGCGTCGCCGTCCAGCTTGGTGAGCATGACGCCAGTGATATCCAGAGCCTCGTCAAAGGCCTTGGCGGCGTTTACCGCGTCCTGACCGATCATGGCGTCCACGATGAGCAGGATCTCGGTGGGGTCAATGGCCGCCTTCATGTCCTTGAGCTGTTCCATCAGCTCCTCGTCCACGTGGAGACGACCGGCGGTGTCGATGAATACGATGTCGTTGCCGTGCTTCTTGGCGTGCTCAATGCCCGCCTTGGCGATGTCGATGGGGTCGATCTGACCCATCTGGAACACAGGCACGTCTACCTGGGAGCCCACAACCTCCAGCTGAGTGATGGCGGCGGGGCGGAAGGTGTCGCAGGCCACCAGAAGGGGCCGCTTGCCCTGCTTTTTCAAAAAGCCCGCCAGCTTGGCGCCGTTGGTAGTCTTGCCGGCGCCGTTGAGGCCGCACAGCATCACAACCGTGGGGGGCTTGGGAGAGATGGTCAGCTTGGTGCTTTCGCCGCCCATCAGATTGGTCAGCTCTTCATTGACAATCTTGACGATCATCTGAGCGGGGGTCAGGCTCTCCAGCACATCGGAGCCCACGGCCCGCTCGGTGACAGAGGCCACAAACTGCTTGACCACCTTGAAGTTTACGTCGGCCTCCAGCAGGGCCATCCGGATCTCCTTCATGGCCTCCTTTACGTCGGCCTCGGTGAGACGGCCCTTGCCCCGCAGCCGCTTAAAGGCGGCGGACAGCTTTTCGGTCAGTCCTTCAAATGCCATGGGGTCACTCCTGTTTCAGTTGATCCAGAACACTGCGGATGCGGTTGCACTGGATCTCAACCTCGTCGTCCTGCCAGCGCTGGTCGTTGCGCTGGGCGATGGCGTTCACCGCCTCTTCCACCTCCAGGAACTGCTGCTGCATCTTGTGGAAGCGCTTGATGATGCCGGTTTTGTCCTCCAGCTCGGTGAGGATGGCCTCGGCCCGGACAATCACGTCCCGGACGCCTTGGCGGGTGATGCCGTAGTTCTCGGCAATCTCAGCCAGAGAGAGGTCCTCATTGTAGTAGAGGTCGTAGAATTCCTTCTGTCGGTCGGTGAGCATATCTCCATAAAAATCATAGAGCAGAGCCATGCGGTAGGCCTGGTTCTTCATGGTACACCCTCCTTCAGTAAGTCGTTCTGTAAAGGAAGTAAAGTTTCAAAGCTTTACAACAGAGGTGATAATACACGATTTTCCTCCGTTTGTCAAGGGGGAAAGCGCGCTTTATTTTTCTTTTTCTTCGGCGGCATACCACAGGGGCCAGCCCAGCAGCACCGCGCCTCCCAGCAGGTTGCCGATGGTGACCCACAGCAGGTTCCAGCCCATGGCGGCCCAGTCTGCCGTATGGGTGTACAGAGCGTAAAGGGCAAAGTAAGCCATATTGGCGATGGAGTGTTCCAGACCGGTGAGGACGAAGGTGGTGATGGCCAGGGCGATGACCAGGGCCTTACCCGTCTCGCTCTGGAGGCGGAAGCCGGCGAACACCCCGATGCATACCAGGAAATTGCACAGCACGCCCCGGAGCAGCAGCACATACCAGGGCAGGGACAACTTGCCGGGCACGATGACGGCCAGATAGGCCCCCAGCAGGTCGGCGCTGGCTCCGGAGCCCACCAGCACCAGGCAGAGCACCAGAATGCCTGCCAGGTTGCCCAGATAGGACATGATCCAGACCCGCAGAGCCCCGGCGGGGGAGACCTGATTTTCATAGAGGGAGACCCCCATCACCAGGTTGCAGCCGGTAAAAAGCTCGCCGCCCAGCAGAACGATCAGGGTAAGGGCTGCCGAGAAGGTGACAGCGCCCAGCAGCTTGGCCACAGGCAGGGCTCCGCTGTAAAACCAGGCGGAGCACAGGCAGGACAGCAGGGCCCCCACAAAAATAAAGGCCCCGGCCAGGGCGGCCCGGGTCAGATAGCGCAGAGGCGCCTTGCGGGCCAGAGCCAGCTTGCCGGCGCCTGCCTGAGCGATTTGTTCCACAACAGCACGGTTCATGGGCAGATTCCTCCACAGGGACAAATTATTTTCAATATTGTACCGGAGATTCTGGTTTCGTACAAGAGGGCGGCCCACATTTTGTATAATTCCACCACACCGGCAAACACTAACCTTACATCAGATAAGGAGGTACTATCAGTGAAAACCCGCATCCTGATTGCCGCAGCGCTGACGGCCGCCCTGCTCACCGCGGCCCTGCCTGCCTCGGCGCTCTTTCTGGACCAGGAGGAGACCAGCCCCACGGTGCTGGACGTGGTGAAGAACGGTATGGCCACCGAGACCATCGCCTTCCAGTCCTCAGACTTTGTGGTGGAGGGGGAGGGCGCTCTGGACGCCATCGTGATCACCCGGCTGCCCCAGGAAGGTGTGCTTACCGTGGGCGGCCAGATGGTGGGAGAGGGGGATGTGATCACCATGACTGCCGTGGACGGCCTGCGCTTCACCCCCTCTGTTACCCCCACCGCTCTGGAGGCCAGCTTTACCTTTCAGCCACTCTTTGCCGACGGTGAGCCGGGACAGGAGGTTGGGGTGGAGGTCCATCTGCTGACCGAGGCCAACGGCGCCCCGGTGGCGGAGAATCTGGAGCTGTCCACCTATAAAAATGTGGCGGTCACCGACCGCTTTTCCGCCGTGGACCCGGAGGGCGACCTGCTGACCTACCGGCTGGTGAAGAAGCCCGCCCGGGGTTCGGTAACCATTGGGGAGGACGGCCAGTTCGTCTACACCCCCTATGAGAACAAGACCGGTAAGGACTCCTTCACCTATATTGCCATGGACACGGTGGGCAACGCCTCCGACCCGGCTACAGTCAAAGTAAAGATCGAAAAGCCGGACACCAAGGTGACCTACGCCGATCTCAGCGGCCATCCGGCCCACAAGGCGGCCATCCGCCTGGCAGAAGAGGGGGTCTTTGTAGGGGAGTGTATGGGTGGAGAATACTTCTTCCAGCCTGACGCCGCTGTGACCCGCAGCGAATTTGTGGCCATGGCTATGAATGCTGCCGGGGTGGAGTCCCTGGAGGGGGTGTCCCGCACCGGCTTTGCCGACGACGAAAGCATTCCCACCTGGGCCAAGCCCTATGTGTCCTCCGCCCTGAAGTGCGGTCTGGTCCAGGGCACCACCGATGATGAGGGCCGGGTGGTGTTCCGGGCCGATGATTCCATCACCACCGCCGAGGCGGCGGTGCTGCTGGACCGGGTGCTGTCCGTCACCGACGTGGACGCCCAGACCTTTGCCGCCGACGCTCCCGCCTGGGCGGCCCAGTCGGCGGCCAACCTGTCCACCTGCGGGGTGCTGCCGGCGGAGGCCGGCCTCACGGAAACTCTGACCCGTGGAGAGGCGGCCCAGCTGCTGTGCGCCGCCCAGGATCTGCTGGACAGCCGGGACACTGGCTGGTTTTAAGGGGAATATGAGAAAAACGGCCGCCATCGGCGGCCGTTTCCCTTTATGCACGGGGACGCAATTTATACCATATCATAAAAAGAAGTAACCCGGCAAGGCAGATCCCGCCGCCCAGCCAGAAGGACCAGTCCAGATTGATTTCCGCCAGAGCGCCAAAAGCCAGGTTGGTACCAACTCCCACCCCATCTATGATCATGGCCTGGACACTGAGGGCGGTAGCCCGGTGGGGTGTGGTCACCTGCTTGTTTTGCAGCTCCATCAGGAAGGGCTGGCACAGGGTATTGCACAGCCGCAGAGTGAGAATGGCACAGATGGAGGGGAGAGGGGCAGCGGTCAGAGCCAGGGCGATACAGGCCAGTACCCCGCCGCCATAGAGCAGCACCGCCGTTCCCACGGTGCCTGTCCGGCGGGTGAGTCGGGCGGACCAGATTCCCGCCATGCCCAGTACCGTGGCGGCAATATAGAGGACGCCAATGGCCCAATCGGGCAGGCCGGCGCGGGCATATTGCAGCTGATTTAAAAAGGTGGTAATGGTCTGGTGGGCCTCGGAGAGAAGGGCCGCTGACAGGAGGAAGAGGAGCAGCCGCCGATTGGTCAGGGTCTGGCGCAGGATGTCCAGGGTCAGCCGGGGAGAGAAGGGGGCGGGTGCCTTCACCTCGGTGAGCCCCAGGGCGCACAGGGCGGCGGCACCATAGCTGAGGACAGTGAGGCCCCCCGCCAGGGCGTAGTTGTCTCCGACAAACAGGGAGAAGGTGAGGGCGGCGATGAGCAATCCGGCGGTCTGGAGGCTGTTGTACCACCCAAAGATCTGCTGGCTGTCCTGCCCGCCTCTGGAGAGGTAGAGAATGCTGGTGTCCACCCCGGACATCCCGGCTACCACCACGCTGAGCATGACCCGCTCCAGCAGGAAGCCGCCGAAGCCGTCTGCCTGCCAGAACACGATTTTGGACAGGAAATAGAGAAAACAGCACCCGATCATGGTGCGTTTGTACCCCAGCCGGTCGGCCAGGATCCCCCAGGGCACCTCCAGCAGGATGCACAGCGCCAGGGAGAGACTCTCAATGAGGGTGATCTGGGCGATGGACACGCCCTGCGCTTCCCGGTAGAGGGTGGCCACAGGGCCATAAAAGACCATGCCCTGCAAGAGGGCGATGGCGTACATACACCTTAAATTCCGTTTCATGAAAAAGATCCAGTCCTTCCTGAATTTCTGCATCAAAACAAGGCGCTGGATCACAGCGCCGGGATGTTAGGATGCACCTCAGGTGGGATTGGACCGATACAGCATAGTTGCTTCACTCCATGAAAGGAAGTTCTGGGTTCAATGTAGCAGAATGGCGGAGGAATGTCAAGCGGTAGGGTGTGACCACCGGAAAAAGAAAGATTTCATGCACAGATAGTCGAAAGGTAGTTGAGTATAGAGGTAAAGCGTGCTATAATATACCATTAGCGCGTATCATATTGTATCAAACTGGCAACTGAGGTGTATTATGAAGATCGTAGTTTTGGCCGGGGGTCTGTCCCCGGAGCGGAACGTGTCCCTTTCCACCGGCACCATGGTGACCGAGGCCCTGCGGGCTCTGGGCCATCGGGCGGGACTCATCGATATGTTTTTCGGCCTGGAGCAGGGCCGTGCAGACGAGTCTTTCTTTGATGCGCCGGTGCCCGAATCCTTTAAAAAGATCAGCCGGGAGGCCCCTGACCTGGAGCAGATCAAGGCCAGCCGTCCCGGCGACAGCAAGAGCGTGTTTGGCCCCGGTGTGCTGGAGCTGTGCCAGATGGCCGACCTGGTGTTCCTGGCCCTCCACGGCACCTGCGGCGAGGACGGCAAGGTCCAGGCCGCCTTTGACCTGATGGGCATCCCCTACACCGGGGCGGGCTACCTGTCCAGCGCCATCGCCATGGACAAGGACCTGACCAAGCGGATGGTGGCCGACGTGGTGAATACCCCCGGCTGGAAAACCGTAGAGTACAAGGCGGAGGACATTGAGGGCCTGGTCAAGACCGCCCGGCTGCCGCTGGTGGTGAAGCCGGTGGCCAGCGGCTCCTCCATCGGCGTGTCCATCGCCTATACCGCCGACGAGCTGCGGAAAGCCCTTACTGATGGCCTGGCCCTGGGAGGCCGCACCGTGCTGGAGGAGTATGTAAAGGGCCGTGAGATCCAGGTGGGCATCCTGGACGGCAAGGCCCTGCCCTCCATCGAGATCATCCCCAAGGAGGGCTTCTACGACTATGCCAACAAGTATCAGCCCGGCGCGGCTCTGGAGGTGTGCCCCTCGGAGATCCCGGCGGAGTGGGAGGAGAAGCTCCGCGCCGCCGCCCTGCGGGTGTATGAGATCCTGGGCCTGTCCGTCTATTCCCGGGCCGACTTCATCGTTACCAGCGACGGTGAGCCCTGGTTCCTGGAGATCAACACCCTGCCCGGCATGACCCCCACCAGCCTGCTGCCCCAGGAGGCCGCCGCGGTGGGTATCGATTACAACAGCCTGTGCCAGCGCATTGTGGAGGCCTCCCTGGAGGCCAGAAAACAGGGCCGGTAAACCGACATCCGGAACGAGAGAGATCAAAGGAGACAACAACATGGAGCCGATGACCATACGAGAGATCATGGAAGCGGTAGGCGGCAGCCTGCTGGGTGAGTTCGGAGATCTGAACCGGGCGGTGAGCCGGGT
>NZ_CAJFGT010000079.1:0-11440 GCF_904377885.1 Flavonifractor sp. An112
CAACAAGATCGACCGCCCCGACCAGCGCATCCACGAGGTCATGGACGAGGTGCTGGAGCTGCTGCTGGACCTGAACGCCACCGACGAGCAGTTTGAGTCCCCCACCCTGTTCTGCTCCGGCCGTCAGGGCACCGCCTCCTACTCCCCCGACCAGCCCGGTACCGACCTGGTGCCCCTGTTCGAGACCATCGTCAACTATATCCCCGCCCCCGAGGCCGATGTGGAGGCTCCCTTCCAGATGCTGGTGTCCTCCATCGACTACAACGAGTTCGTGGGCCGGATTGCCATCGGCCGCATTGAGCGTGGCACCGTGAAGCAGAACCAGGAGATCGTGGTGTGCAACTACCACAACCCCGACGAGCCCCCCAAGAAGGCCAAGGCCACCGCTCTGTACCAATTCGACGGTCTGGGCAAGGTGCCCGTCACCGAGGCCGACGCCGGCAACATCATCGCCATGAGCGGCATCGGCGAGATCACCATCGGCGACACCATCTGCGCCCCCGACGCGGTGGAGCCCATCGAGTTCGTCAAGATCTCCGCCCCCACCATCGAGATGACCTTCTCCGTCAACGACTCCCCCTTCGCCGGCAAGGAGGGCAAGTTCGTCACCTCCCGCCAGCTGCGTGAGCGTCTGTTCCGGGAGACCATGAAGGACGTGTCCCTGCGGGTCACCGAGACCGACTCCACTGACGCCTTCAACGTGGCCGGCCGCGGCGAGATGAGCCTGTCCATCCTCATCGAGACCATGCGCCGTGAGGGTTACGAGTTCCAGGTGTCTCCCCCCCGTGTGCTCTTCCAGGAGATCGACGGCAAGAAGTGCGAGCCCATCGAGCGCCTGGTGGTGGACGTGCCCTCCGACAGCGTGGGCGCCGTCATCGAGAAGATCGGCTCCCGCAAGGGCGACCTGCTGGAGATGACCCCCGTGGGCGAGCGTATGAAGATCGAGTTCCTGGTGCCCTCCCGCGGCCTGTTCGGCTACCGCAACGAGTTCCTCACCGACACCAAGGGCGAGGGCATCATGGCCTCCGTCTTTGAGTGCTACGCCCCCATGAAGGGCGAGATCCAGCGCCGCAACTCCGGCTCCCTGGTGTCCTTCGAGACCGGCGAGAGCGTGACCTACGGCCTGTTCAACGCCCAGGAGCGCGGCGTGCTCTTCATCGGCGCCGGCGTGCCCGTCTATGCCGGCATGGTGGTGGGCGAGACCCCCAAGCAGGAGGACATCAGCGTCAACGTCTGCAAGAAGAAGCAGCTGACCAATATGCGTGCCTCCGGCTCTGACGACGCCCTGCGCCTCACTCCCCCCCGCCAGATGTCTCTGGAGCAGTGCCTGGAGTTCCTGGCCGACGACGAGCTGCTGGAGGTCACCCCCCAGTCCCTGCGTCTGCGCAAGCGCCTGCTGGACCATGCGGCCCGGATGCGCGAGGCCTCCAAGAAAAAGGCCTGATCATAAGAACAACACCGCCCCCGGCACGCCGGGGGCGGTGTTTTATGCTAAATACAACAGACCCCGGAACCCTGCGGTTCCGGGGTCTGCTTTTTATGCCGGGATGGTTTTCCGCTTCTTTCTCCGATGGATTGCCAGCGCCGCAATGAGCAGCACAGCCGCCCCGGCGCAGCACAGCAGCACCACAGGCAAAACATTGGGCGTGGTGCGGTCCAGCAGCACCACCTGCCCGCTGACCGGGCCGTCAAAGACCAGATAGCTGCCGTCCTGGCTGGCCTTCACCACCTGCCAACTGCCGTCGGACTGCAGGATGGCCGCCGCCGGGTGATCGGCGTCCGCCGCCCGCAGCCGGAGGGTCACCGTATCTCCCTGGCTGCCTTCCACGGTATAGGACCAGCCCTCCACGCTCCGGTAGCCCGACAGGTCGGGCAGCTCGGTCAGCCCTTCCGCCTTCAGGCCTGCGCCTGGCTCAAAAGTGCCCTCCACCAGCAGGGCGGGATGCTCCTCGCCGGAGGAGAGGGTGGCGGTAGGCTGGGTAAACTGGGCCTCCAGCACCATGGACCGGGTCAGCCCCTTGACCGGGAAGTCGGGCCACACGCCATACTCCCCGTCCCGGGCAGGCGGCTGGGGCACCAGGCTCTGGTCCAGGTCGTCCCCGTAGGCAAAGGGGATCTCGGCCACAGTCTTGCCGTCGGCCACAAAGCGGTAGGAGAAGGTGAGGAAGTCCTCGGGGATGCCGCTCAGCACCGAGAAGGCATCAAACTCCAGCCCCTCCGCCTGACCGGCCACATCCACCCCGTCCAGCCCTGCCAGCTCCTCCAGCAGGTAGCGGTTGCCGGTGAGGGGATCGTCGGACTGACCGGCAATGGCCCCCCGGTACTCCCCGTCTCCCTGGGCCCGCACCATGGCCCGGCAGTCGGTAAGGGTGCCGCCCAGACCGGCGATGCCGCCCAGCCAGCTGCCGCCATCCAGATCCACCAGGGCGGCGCACCGGATCACCGAACCGCCGGTGCGGCCTGCAATGCCGCCGCAGTAGTCGGTGCCCGTCTCCACCGTGCCCCGGGCAGCGCAGTCCAGGATGGAGCCGGTGGTACACCGACCGGCGATACCGCCGCCGCAGTCGTTTCTCACGGTAACGGCACCGTCAAAGCGGCACTGCCGCACTGCCGCCCGCAGGGTGGCGTACACGTCGGAGAGCAGTTTGATGTCCTCCATGTCAAAGGTAGCCTCGGGGTCGTCCCCCACCTCGGCCCCCACGGCCCCCACAATGCCGCCCACGTTGGAGTCACCCTCCACGGTGCAGGCAGCGGTACAGGCCATGACCAGGCCGGGGCCTTCCGTAATGTCCCCCGAAAGGTCCTGGGTGGTGAGTTTGGGCTCCCGGCCCATGTCATAGATGGCCTGACGCACCTGGTCCAGGGCCCCGATCACCCGCTGGGCGGAGGCGTGGAGGGCGGTGTTGTCCGCCCCGGCAGCCTGGGTCATCTGGTCCACCCGGTTCTCGATTACGTCCAGCTGGGCCCCGATGTCGTCCGCCGCCGCCTGGGTCTGCTCCCCCAGCTGGTCGGAGTAGTCCTTCAGCAGGGTACGAATGGCGGAGGCCTCGTTGCTGACGGCGTCCAGATCTTTTTTGCTGTCCTTGGACAGGGCGCTGCCCGCCCCCACCAGATGGCTGGCGGCGCTGTGGATGGCCTTGGCGGCCTGATCCGCGTCCTTCCGCACCTCCTCCATCTCTTTCGAGGTATCGTGGCTCAGCGTTTCCCACCGGCCGGTGAGGTCGCTGACCAGGCCGGGCAGCTTGCCCAGGGCCTTGGAGATGGCGGACAGGTGTCCCGCCGGGTCCACGCTGGGGAAGGGTACCGCCAGGGCTCCTTTCAGATCCAGCTTTTTCAGGCAGTTGGTCACCTGGGTGAGATAGCTGCCCAGGCTGTCCAGCTCACGGGACATGGCCTGGAGGTGGGCGCGGATGGTATTGGCCTGTTTCTCAATGCCTTCGGCGGCATCATCCAGGGCCTCCACCCCTTCCACCAGGGCGCTGTCGGCGCTGTCCAGCATCTTGCTCAGGCTGCGGCGCAGCTGGGCGGTGCCGTCCAGCAGATCATCCAGGTCGTCCCCGGCCTCATTGGAAAAGGTATCCACATGACCCCGGAGGCCGTCCAGGGCATCCCCCAGAGCGGCGGCATGGCTGTCCAGCTGGTCGGTCATATCGCTGTAGTCGCTAAGGCCCTGGTCCCCGGCCTGCTGAGCCCGGTCCCGGATCTGGCCCACCGCCTCATGGATGACCTGGGCGTCCTCCACTCCCTGGCCCACCATGCCGCTGAGCTGGTCGGCAAAGCCCTCCATCTCATCAAAGAGGACCCCCAGGCTGTCGTTGAGGCTGTCGGCGGGAGAGTCGCCGTAGCGCACCTCCACATTGGGTTCGAACTGGCCCACGATGCCCCCCACGTCCTTCCGGCCCAGAATATGTCCGGTATTGGAGCAGTTGGTGATGGAGCCGGACTGGAGTCCCGCAATGCCGCCGGTGTTGTAGCCCAAGTGCTGATAGCCCACAGTTCCGGAATTGGAGCAGCCGTCAATGTTGCCCCGGGACAGCCCGGCGATGCCGCCGGAGTTGGAGGGTATATCCTGATCGGAGGCGGTATTGATTTCCCCGGCGTTGGTGCAGCCGGTGATGGTACCCAGATTCTGCCCGGCAATGCCGCCTGCGTTGCTGGGGGCGGAGATTGTGGCCTGGTTGGAGCAGTCCGTTACGGTGCCGCTCTCCCCGTTGAGGCCTACCACGCCGCCCACATCCTCCTGACCGGAGACCGAGCCCTTGACGGTACAGTTGCGCACGGTGCCGTAGTTCTCACCGGCTACCAGACCCACCTGGCCGCCGGTGCCGCCGGGGGTGAGGGTGCCCTCCACCGTCAGGTCCTCCACCTGGGCGCTCTCGGTGAGAGTGCGGAAGAGGCCCACCTTGGACCCCTTGTCGGAGAAGGACAGGCCGGTGATGGTATGGCCATTGCCGTGAAAGGTGCCCTGGAAGATGGGAATGGAGGTAAAATCGGTGCCGCTGAGATCCAGGTCGGCGGTCAGCTCCGCCGTCACCCCCACCGACCAGATGTCCTTGGTACAGCTGCGGGCAAAGTCCAGGAAGGCGGCCTCGTCCCCGATGGTCACCGTTCCCGCCGCCCGGGCGGGAGGCAGCAGGGAGCAGAGGAGGGCAGCCGCCAGCAGCAGGGCGGTTACGGGTCTGTTGTGCTTCATGGCTGATCCTCCTGTTCCTGCTCCTCGATCTGGAGCTCCTGATACTTGCTCTCAATGAGGGCGTCCACGCTGCCGTGGATTACGCCCTTGAATTCGCCGTCCACAAAGCCGGATACATGGCCCCGGACGTGACCGTCCAGCCGCATGGTGCCCTTGTTGAACCGCTGGGACCGGTCCCGGTTGAGGGAGATGGCGGTGCGCTCGATGATGGCGTCGCCCAACAGCAGCAGCTGGGGCAGTACGGTCATCACCAGGAAGATGGAGGTGACGGTGCCCCGGCCCAGGGTGAGACCCACCGAGCCGATGGTGGCGTCGGTGGAGATGCCGCCGATGAGGAAGCCGGCCACCGCCATGATGGTGCCCGAGGTGAGGATGGTGGGGAAGCTCTGGCTCAGGGCCTCCACCACCGCCTTCCGGGGCTCCATGCGGGTCTTCAGCTCCAGATAGCGGTTGGTGATAACGATGGCATAGTCGATGGTAGCGCCCATTTGGATGGAGCTGACCACCAGGTAGCTGAGGAAAAACAGATTGGTGCCGGTGAGCACCGGGAAGGAGAAGTTAATCCAGATGGAGCCCTGGATGGTGAGCACCAGCAGCACCGGCAGACCGGCAGACTTGAAGGTGAACAGCAGGATCACCATGACGAAGAGGGCGGTAAGTACGCTGATCTTCAGGTTGTCGCCGGAGAAGGAGCTGGCCAGGTCAAAGGCGTTGGTGGAGTTGCCCACCAGCACCACGTCGTTATAGTAATCCTCACCGATGGCGCGGATCTCATCCAGCAGGGCGTAGGTGTCCTCCCCCTCGGTGGGCACGTCGGCCACAAAGACCAGCCGGGACCACTCCGTACCCTGGAGCTGCTTGAGGCCCACGTCCAGCTGTTCCTGCAAATCCTCCACCTTTTGGGCCTGGTCGCCGGTGAGGCTCACCACGCCCTTGTCCTTCTGCTCCAGCAGGAACTGGAAGATATCCAGCAGAGGCACCGAGTAGTCGTCCGGGTTTTGGAAGATGGAGCCGTACTCCTCCACACTCAGGCCGTAGGCCTGGAAGAGCAGCCGGGCCAGCTCCACGTCCACCCCGGCCAGTTCGGCAAACTGCCGGGGGGTGATGTCGTCGGTGAGCATCCGGCCCGGTTCCACCTCAATGTTGGCAAGGCCGGTGACCTGGGTCACCTGGGGCAGGGCCTCCACCCGCTCCAGGATGCGGCCCTCCTTTTGATAGTCCCCCCGGGGCACCAGCATGGCGATGGTATTCTTCTTGCCAAAGGTATCGGTCACCTTTTCGGCGGCCAGCTGCCAGTCTGGCTTGTTGGAAAAATCGGCGTCGTTGGTGTCAAAGACATAGACGCAGTGGCTGGACAGGATGGCTCCGGCGATGACCACCACCAGGAAGATGGGGGGGAGCACAAAGCGCAGCTTGACCATCCCTTTGCCCCAGAAGTTGATCTTGGGCACCAGATTTTTGTGGCGGGTGCGGTCGATGGGCCCCTGGAACACCATCAGCAGGCCGGGCATCAGCAGAAAGACGCACAGCATGGAACACACGATGCCCTTGGCCAGCACGATACCCATATCAAAGCCGATGCGCAGCTGCATGAGCATCAGAGCCACCAGGCCGGAGATGGTGGTCAGGCTGGAGGAAGAGATCTCCACAATGGCCTTGCTCAGGGCGACAATGTCCGCCTCCCGGGCATCCAGGCCGTTGTCCCGCTCCTCCATGTACCGGTGGCAGAAGATGATGGCGTAGTCGATGGCCAGAGCCAGCTGGAGCACCACGGCGATGGAGTTGGTAATAAAGGAGATGGTGCCGAAGATGAAGTTGGTGCCCATGTTGAGCACCGCCGCCGCCACAAACACGATGAGGTAGACGGGCACCTCCATATAGCTCTTGGAGGTAAAGAGCAGCACCACCACAATGACCGCGGCGGCGATGGCCAGGATGACGGTCATCTCCTGCCGCAGGGAGGCGGAGGTGTCCCGGCCCACCTCGGTGGACAGGGATACGTCGTATCCATCCAGCAGGTCCTCCACCCGGTGGAGGGCCGCCACTGTCTCCTCATCCCCGGTCTCCCCCTCAAAGGAGATGGAGAAGAGGGCGGCGGAGTCCTTGTAGTGGTCGGCGGTGTCGTCAAAGGTCACCTCCGACACCCCCTCCACCCCCTTCAGCCGTTCGGCCAGGGCGGCGGCGGTGTCGTAGGTCACGTTGGACACCATCACGTCGGCGGTGCCCAGGGTGACAAATTGCTCCTCCATCAGGGTCAGGCCCCGCCGGGTCTCGGTTTCCGGCGGCAGATAGGAGGTGATGTCGTTGTTGATCTGTACCTTATTGATGGAAGCCCCGCAGAAGATGAGGGCGGCGATAAAGACCAGAAAGAAGGCCTTCCGTTTATCCACAATAAAGCGGGCCAGTTTGGTCATAGGTGTCTCGGTTTTTTTGTCCGTTACCATAGGCAGATTCCTCTCAATGGTTGGGGATAAAGCGGGCCAGATGGTCCAGCAGGACCTCCTCCGGCACCGGGTCGGGGCTGATCAGCCACCAGTGCAGCAGGGACAGCATGGCCCCCACATAGAAGCGGGCGGCGATCCGGGGGTCCACCCCCGGCAGAGCGTCCGGGAAGGGCGGGCGGCTCATCCGCAGGCACAGCTCGTTGGCCGCCGCGTCCTCCAGCAGGCGGGTCTTGGTGTCGGCGCCGCTCTCCAGGCAGGCCCGGTACAGGGCCCTTCTCTCCTTAAAAAAGGCCAGGGTGCTGCGGGCCGCCTCCAGGAAAAACTCCCTGGGGGTGGGGGCGTCCTGGGGGATGCAGGCGTCAATGCACTCCCGCTCCAGCTGGGTCAGCAGGTAATGGAGCAGCTCCTGTTTATCGTTAAAATGGGCATAAAAAGTAGTGCGGTGGACCATAGCCCGCCGGCAGATGTCGGTCACCGACAGCTCCTGAAAGGGCCGCTCCTCCATCAGTTCCACCAGAGCCTGAGTCAGCTGCCGCCGGGTCTTGCGCTGACGCAGGTCCAGATTCTCCTCTCGTTTCTCCTCCACAGGGACTCCTCCTTTCGTCGGCCGGAACAGCATATCACTTTACGCTACACTTGTCAAGATAAAATACAAATGTAGATTATAAAGACCGGCCGTCCGTGGGATTGCGGTTGCTTTTTCAGGGGGCAGACAGTATAATAATGTCTACTGAATAAACTGCGATGCAGTTTATTCGTGCGGCGATAGCCGCGCAATTCCACAAAAGCGGCTCAAAGGAGACGCTTTTGTGGAATTCAGCCATTGTTACAATGCACAGTTCCGTTGGCGCGTTTCAACGCGCCAACGGAAGGTGCAAGGCTTTTGGACCAAATTGTCCAAAAACCTTGCACCGGAACAAAGCCATTTGGCCTTGAACGCCTTAGCTTTCAAGGCTTGTGGCTTTGTTCCGTAGGCATTATAATAAACTCATCTCATTATGGAAACCAATGCAGTCGACGGAGGGAATGATATGAAAGGAAAGAGATTTGCCGCCCTATGGCTGGCACTGTTTCTGATGCTGTCTCTGCTGGTAGTACCCGCCGGGGCAGTAAGCTTTACGGATATGCAGGGCCACTGGGCCCAGGAGGACGTGGAGTATCTGGCCGGTCTTGGCATTGTCAAGGGTACCAGCGCCACCACCTTCGCCCCCGCTCAGAAGATGACCGCCTGCGAGGCCCTGCTGTTCTGTTCCCGGGCCACCGGCGTGTCCGCCGCGGATAAAAAGCAGATCGCCGCCGACCGGGCCGACCAGCTGAAGGAGATCCTGCCTGAGAACGTCTACAGCTGGGCAGAGGAAGAAATGGCCGTCTGTCTGGAAACCGGTATCATCAGCGTCAGCGAGCTGGAGGCCATGTGCGACTCCGGGGCGCTGCTCAAGTCCATCACCCGCGAAAACCTGTCCATGTATCTGGTGCGGGCCATGCAGCTGGAGCCCATGGCCAAAAACCTGACCAACTATTCCATGAGCTTTGCCGACACCGCCTCCATCTCCCAGGTGCTGCGGCCCTATGTGTATCTGCTCAATACATACGGCATTGTCCAGGGCAACACCGCCAACGAGTTTATGCCCCAGGGCAGCCTGACCCGGGCGGAAATGGCCACCATGCTCCGCCGTGCCATCGACTTTATGGATGAGCAGGGCATCTATGCCGAGCTGCCCGCCTACACCGACTACCAGTGGGTGGGCGGCGTCATCGACGCGGTGAGCTCCACCAGCAACGGCGCCACCCTGCTCACCATCACCGGCAATCTGACCGATACCTTTGGCATTTCCGTGCCCGCCAACGTGCCCATCTATGAAAACAACATCCGCACCACCCCCAACTCCCTGCGTGCGGGCCAGTATGTCCGGGTGAACCTGGACGACAAGGGGGCGGCTCAGGCGGTCCGTCTGGGCGGGACCCTGACCAGCCTCAGCGGCAGCATCACTGAGGTATCCCAGGACAGCATCACCATCAGTGTCAGCGGCACCAGCAAGCGGCTGGACATTGACCGCTTTACCAGAGTCCAGGTGGGCCAGCTGGTGGGCGATCCCTCCCTGATCGAGCCCGACGCCGGTTATACCCAGGCCCAGTGCTGGGTGGACGGCATGGGCCATCTGGCCGAGCTGAAGCTGTCCGGCGGCACCCGTTCCGCCGAGGGCTTCCTCACCAGCGTGGAGAACACGTCCGGCGGCCAGACCATTACCGTCTCCGCCTTTGACGGCCAGCGCTCCCAGTACACCCTGGTGTCCGGCGCCGTCGTCACTGTCAACGGCAAGGCGGGCTCCATTACCGTGTCCAACAGGGGGGACTATGTGAGCCTGCGGGTGTCCAACGACAACGCCGGCACCGTGGTGAGCGCCGCGGTGGATACCGTGTCCGACTATGTCCAGGGCCCCATCAAGAGCATCAGCTTCACCAAGGACCCCTACGAGATCACCGTGGAGGACAGCCTCACCGGCCGCTCCCGCACCTACCCCATCGCAAGCAACGCCATCGCCCGCTATGACGGAGAGGAGATCACCGTCAAGGAGGTGGCCCGCAACAACTTTGCCACCCTTCAGATCTCCGGCGACCAGGTGGTGCTGCTGGACACCTACCCCGCTTCCACCACCACCCAGGGCGTGATTGAGAGCATCACCTACGCCAGCCCCACCACCCTGGCGGTGCGCACCCCCCAGGGCACCACCGCTACCTTCTCCATTGATCTGACCAACCTGCCCGACATTGAGCGGGACGGCAAGACCAGCTCCATCGACAAGCTGCGCAGCGGCGACAGCGTCACCGTCACCGTCCGCTACAACGAGGTGTATGAGATTGAGGCCACCTCTCAGAACGCCACCCTGTCCGGCACCATCACCCGGGTGATTCAGGATACCACCGGCGTCAGCATCGACGTGCGCTTCTCCGACGGCTCCACCGACACCTACCAGGTGTCCGAGGGTGTTTCGGTGACCCAGAAGGGCTCCGTCATATCCCTCTACTCCCTCAAGCCCAATGACGCGGTGGATCTGACCCTCAGCGGGGACGAGATCGTGGCCATTGAGGTCACCGGCAGCTCCTCCTCTTCCACCCAGATCACCGGCTCGGTGCTGGTGGTCAACACCAAGGACGACACCCTGATGATCAGCCTGGAGGACGGCACCCCCCTCACCGTGGATGTGGAGGACGCCAGCTTCGTTACCATTTCCGGCTCCTCCACCAGCCTGAGCAAGCTGGCGGCCGGGGATCGGGTCCAGCTGTACGGCCAGTATTCCGGCAGCCTCTTCGCTGCCACCCTGGTGGTCAAACTGTAATTGTTCAAATTTTGCGGGGCCCGGCTCATCTGAGCCGGGCCCCGATTTGTCAAACTGTTTTGACAAATCGGGGCGTTATTGACTGGACGCGAAAGACAACCCTGACGGTTTTCTTTCACACTATCTTTCCCTCCGAAGCCTCGGCCTGGAGCGCTTAATTCGTTAAAGCCCGGCTTTTATGCGCCGGGCCCTATACTTGACTTGACTTTTGGGCCGCAAATGAATAAAATAAGTAGCACCCATGCGTATTTTGATAAAAAAGGATTGAGATAGATATGGCACAGGACAAAAAGCAGGTGGAACAGATCACCGATATGGAGGTGGACTTCGCCAAGTGGTTCACCGACGTGTGTAAGAAGGCGGAGCTCATCGACTACTCCTCCATCAAGGGCGTGTTTATCTACCGCCCCTACGGCTACGCCATCTGGGAAAACTTCCAGAAGATTCTGGATGAGAAGTTCAAGGAGACCGGCCACGAGAACGTGTACCTCCCCCTGCTCATCCCCGAGTCCCTGCTCCAGAAGGAGAAGGATCACGTGGAGGGCTTCGCCCCCGAGTGCGCCTGGGTGACCATGGGCGGCTCTGAGAAGCTGGAGGAGCGCTACTGCATCCGGCCCACCAGCGAGACCCTGTTCTGTGAGCACTACAAGAACATCATCCACTCCCACCGTGACCTGCCCAAGCTGTACAACCAGTGGTGCTCCGTGCTGCGTTGGGAAAAGACCTCCCGCCCCTTCCTGCGTCACCGGGAGTTCCTGTGGCAGGAGGGCCACACCATGCACGCCACCGCCGAGGAGGCCATTGCCGAGACCGAGCAGATGTTCAACATCTACGCCGACTTCTGCGAGAACTACCTGGCCATGCCCGTGGTGAAGGGCCGCAAGACCGACAAGGAGAAGTTCTCCGGCGCCGAGGCCACCTACACCGTGGAGTGCATGATGCACGACAAGAAGGCCCTCCAGGCC
>NZ_CAJFGT010000080.1:0-11355 GCF_904377885.1 Flavonifractor sp. An112
CTCTGTTCATCCCCCTGGTGGGAGAGCGCTTTGACGGTCATGCCTACATCAACGCTGCCCTGGAGGGAGGCGCTGCCGGGTGCTTCACCCAGCGGGAGCGGGACAGCTATCTGCCCGGCAAGTTCTATATTAAGGTGAAGTCCACCCACCGGGCCCTCCGGGATCTGGCCAAGTATTACAAGCAGAAATTTGCCATCCCTGTGGTAGCCATCACCGGCTCGGTAGGCAAGACCACCACCAAGGACATGGTGGCGGCGGTGCTGGGGGAGAAGTACAACGTCCTCAAGACCGAGGGCAACCTGAACAACGACATCGGGGTGCCCATGACCCTGCTGCGGCTCAAGCCGGAGCACCAGATCGCCGTACTGGAGCTGGGCATGAACCACGCCGGGGAGATCGACTATCTCTCCGCCATTGTGGAGCCCGACATGATCCTCATGACCAACATCGGCGACTCCCACATTGAGCATTTCGGCTCCCGGGAGAAGATTCTGGAGGCCAAGAGCGAGATCTTCCACCACGCCAAGCCGGGCGCGCCTGCCGTCATTAACGGCGACGACCCGCTGCTGAACACCCTGCCCGGCAAGCTGGACCACCCCTTTATCCGGGTGGGCTCCGCCCAGGGGCTGGACTACCGGGCGGTGGACCTGTCCAGTGACGGCAGAAGTCGGATTACCTGTAAGGTGGAAACACCTGACGGACAGTTCCCGGTGGAGATCCCCGCCCTGGGGGACCACATGATCTATCCGACCCTGATGGCGGCAGCAGTAGGCAAGCAGTTTGGCTTGACGGATCAAGAGATCGCCGACGGGGTGCTCCACTTCGCCCCCACCAAGATGCGGATGAACATCCTCACCCGTGGGGATGATATCACCATCCTCAACGACACCTACAACGCCAATCCCCAGTCCATGCGGGCGGCGGTGGAGGTGCTCTCCAACGCCAAGGGAGAGTACAAGGTTGCGGTGCTGGGCGATATGTTTGAGTTGGGCCCCCTGGCTCCCGCCCTCCATGCCGGCATCGGCGAGTACCTGGCCAAGGCGGGCATCCACTGTCTTGTGGCGGTGGGTGAGTTGTCCCAGCACATCTATGACGCCGCCAAGGCGGCAGGTGTGCCGGTGTGCTGGCACTGCGCCGACAAGGCAGAGGCCAAGCCGGTACTGGACAGCGTGGTGCGCCCCCACGCCACCATCCTGGTAAAGGCCTCCCGGGGCATGGCCCTGGAGGAGCTGGTGGAGTACCTGCTGACCATCACCAAAGAGGCGTAATGGCGAAAAAAAGACCTTCCCCCTACCGGGGGGAAGGTCCTGATGCTATCTGTGTTATCCAAACAGCTTCTGCAGATTCTCCTTGAAGGGCGGATAGATGACGCCCTTCTCGGTGATGATGCCGGTGACCAGGCTGTGTGGGGTCACGTCAAAGGCGGGGTTGTAAACCTCCACCGTGGCCGGCGCGGTCTGGACTCCGTACAGGGTACGCACCTCGTTCTTGTCCCGCTCCTCAATGGGGATGCGGTCGCCATCCGGGATCGTCAGGTCGATGGTGGAGCAGGGGAGGGCCACATAGAAGGGAACCCCGTGATGATGGGCGTTCACCGCCACCGAGTAGGTGCCAATCTTGTTGGCGAAGTCTCCGTTGGCCGCCATCCGGTCGCAGCCCACCACCACCATGTCGATCTTGCCCTTGGCCATCAGGCTGGCAGCCATATTGTCGGCAATGAGGGTGGCGGGAATGTGGTCGGTGACCAGCTCGTAGGCGGTGAGCCGGGCGCCCTGGAGCAGGGGACGGGTCTCATCTGCGTAAACCATATCCACTTTACCCTGCTCGTGGGCGGCCCGGATGACTCCAAGAGCGGTACCGTAGCCGCCGGTGGCCAGGGCTCCGGCGTTGCAGTGAGTGAGGATGTGGGCGTGATCAGGCACCACAGAAGCGCCGTAAAGGCCCATGGCCTTACACATAGCCACATCTTCCTGATGGATGGCAATGGCTTCCGCAATCAGGGTTTCCGGCTCGCCGCCGCAGGCTTCGGCTTTACGGGCCATCCGGTCCAGAGCCCAGAACAGATTGACCGCCGTGGGACGGCTGGCGGCCAGGACGGCCTTGGCCTCGGCCAGGTTATCCCCGGCCAAAGCGGCCAGGCAATAGGCGTAGGCGGCGGTGACGCCAATGGCGGGAGCACCCCGCACCACCATGGTGCGGATGGCATTGGCCACCGGCCGGTAATCGGTGTAGGGGAGCCAGGTCTCCTCCACCGGAAGCTTTGTCTGGTCAAGTAAGTAAAGGGTATTTCCTTCCCAACGGATCGCGTCCATAGAGAACTCCTCCTTGTGATGCGGCCCCGGCGGACCGGGGCGTTTTCTTCCAACCGATTGTATCACACACACCATTTGGAGGCAAGCAATGATCGATATCTCCGTCTCGAACCTGTCCAAAGAGTTCGAGGTAGGCAAAAAAATATTGGACGGCCTCACCTTCCAGATCGACCAGGGGGAACGGGTGGGTTTGCTGGGCAAAAACGGCGCCGGCAAGACCACTTTGTTCAAGATCCTTACCGGCGAGCTGGACTGGGACGACGGTGAGGTCCACATCGCCCCCGGCAAGGGGGTGGGGCTTATCTCCCAGATCCCCGTCTATCCGCCGGAGTACACGGTGGAGGACGTGCTCCAGACCGCCTTCGGGCGGATCCGGGCCATGGAGCGGGAGATGGCGGAACTGACTGAGCGCATGGGCCGGGACAGCGACCCGGCTCTGCTGCGGCGGTACGATGCCCTCACTGCCGCCTTTGAGGCGGGGGGCGGTTACGATACCATTACCCCCCTGAACAAGGTGTGCAACGGCCTGGAAATTTCCCAGGATATGAGAGGCCAGCTCTTTTCCTCTCTGTCCGGCGGCGAAAAGACCCGGGTCAATCTGGCCCGGCTCATTCTGGAGGACACCGATATCCTGCTGCTGGACGAGCCCACCAACCATCTGGACCTGCGGGCTACGGAGTGGCTGGAGGAATATCTGGACAAGTATAAAGGTACTGTCCTTGCCATCTCCCATGACCGCTGGTTTCTGGACCGGGTGGTCAAGCGGGTCATTGAGATCCAGGACGGCAAGGCGGAGTTCTACGAAGGCAACTACTCCTTCTATGTGGTGGAGAAAGAGCACCGCTATCAGGAGCAGCTGAAGCGGTACGAGAAGGAGCAGGCCAAGATTGAGCAGCTGGAGAAGGCCGCCCAGCAGCTGCGGATCTGGGCCTACTCGGGCAACGACAAGATCTTTAAGCGGGCCCAGTCCATGGAGAAGCGGATTGAGCGCCTGCGTACCACCGACAAGCCCACCAAGGAGCGCCGCCTGGATATGAAGTTCGGGGAGCGGGAGTTCCGGGGCGACGAAGTTTTGACCATCAAGGAACTGAAAAAGTCCTTTGACGGGCGCACCCTTTTTGACCACGTCAATCTGGAGGTGGTGGGCGGCGAGCGCATCGCCCTGCTGGGAGATAACGGCACCGGCAAATCCACCCTGCTGAAGATTTTGCTGAAGGAGGAGGAGCCCGACTCCGGAAAGCTAAAGATGGGGCCAACTGTAAAGGTGGGTTACCTGCCCCAGATCATCCATTTCTCCCACCCGGAGCGCAACCTGGTGGACACCATGATTTACGATCAGGACTGTTCCACGCAAACCGCCCGCAACCGGCTGGCCGCCTTCAACTTCCGTGGGGAGGATGTGTTTAAGCCGGTGTCCGCCCTGTCCGGCGGCGAACAGAGCCGCCTGCGGCTGTGTATGCTGATGGATGAGCAGATCAACCTGCTTATCTTGGACGAGCCCACCAACCATCTGGACATCGCCAGCCGGGAGTGGATTGAGGAGGCGGTGGCCGACTACGAGGGCAACCTGCTCTTCGTATCCCATGACCGCTACTTCATTAAGCAGTTCGCCACCCGGATCTGGATGCTGGAGGATGGACATATCACCGACTTCCGGGGCACCTTTGAGGAGTTCCGGGCCGCCCGGGAGCGGGCCAAAAATCAGGCCGCCGCACCGGTGAAGGCGGAGCCGGAGAAGCCTAAAAAGGAGAAGCCCAAGCGCCCCGGCGGCACCAAGGAGCTGGAGAAGCAGGTGGCCGCGGCGGAGCGGGCGGTGGCCAAGGCGGAGGAGAGGCAGTACGAGCTGTCCCTGAAAGCCGAGGAGGTGGCCTCCAACTACCTGGAGCTCCAGAAGGTCTATGAGGAACAGAAAGCCCTGGAGGACGAGATTGCCACCCTGTACACCAGGTGGGAGACTCTGGCGGCGGAACTGGAAGAGGCCAAGGGATGAGAAAGAAGCAGTACTACCATCCCTATGAGGGACGCAGAAAACCTATGTGGCTGCTGGCTCTGCTGGCGGTGATCCTGGTGCTGGCGCTGGGCTTCATGGTGTTGCTGGGGGTGGTGCTCTCCGGCGCCCACGACAGCATTACCGGTGAGCCCAAGGTGATGGTGATCCTGGGCTGCAAGGTGGAGTCCTGGGGGCCGTCCATCCTGCTCCAGGACCGGCTGGACAAAGCTCTGGACTACCTGGAGGACCACCCGGACCTGACCATCGTGGCCTCTGGCGGACAGGGTCCCGACGAGCACCAGAGCGAGGCCCAGTGTATGTACGATTATCTGACCGACCACGGGGTGGACTCAGACCAGATCCTGCTGGAAGACCAATCCCACAACACCTGGGAAAACATCCGCTTTACCCAGGCGCTGCTGGAGCGGGAGGGGATTGATACCAGCCAGATGCTGGTGGTGTCCAACGGCTTCCACCTGACCCGGGTGAGGATGCTGTGGGACAGGGCATGGGAGGGCGATTACACCCTGTCCACCCTGGCGGCCCCCAGTTCCCACATTCCATCCCGGCTGAAGATGTACATCCGGGAGCCGTTGGCTCTGGTCAAGTCCTATTTCTTTGACAGGTGATATGATTTGGATATGCAGCAAAAACTAAGCGCCCTGGACCTGCGTTTTGCCAGTATCGAGGCCCAGCTGGGGGCGGGTGAGACCTATAATGACCCGGCCCTGGTGGCCAAGCTCAATAAGGAGCAGCGGGAGCTGGAGCCGGTGGTCACTGCCTGGCGGGCCTATACCCGCCGCCAACAGGACCTGGCCGACGCCGAGGCTCTGTTGTCCGACCCGGAGCTGGGGGAGATGGCCAAGGAGGAGTATCAGCAGGCCAAGGAGGATATTGCCCGGCTGGAGGACGAGATCCGCATCCTGCTGCTGCCCCGGGACCCCAACGACAACAAAAACGTCATCGTGGAGATCCGGGCCGGAGTAGGAGGGGAGGAAGCGGCCCTGTTTGCCCACTCCCTGTTCCGGATGTACTCCATGTACGCCGACGCCCGCCGCTGGAAGGTGGAGGTAGACTCGGTGAATGAAACCGAGCTGGGCGGCGTCAAGGAAATCTGCTTTACCATTGAGGGAGACGGGGCCTACTCCCGCCTGAAATTTGAAAGCGGAGTACACCGGGTCCAGCGGGTGCCCGAGACCGAGTCGGGCGGGCGCATCCATACCTCCACTGCCACAGTGGCGGTGCTGCCCGAGGTGGACGAGGTGGACTTTGAGCTCAATCCCGCCGACATTGAGATGCAGGTGTTCCGCTCCTCCGGCGCGGGCGGACAGCACGTCAACAAGACCTCCTCCGCTGTGCGGCTCATCCACAAGCCCACCGGCACGGTGGTGGAGTGCCAGCAGGAGCGCAGCCAGTTCCAGAACCGGGACAAGGCCATGCAGATCCTGCGCTCCCGGCTGTATGAGGAGAAGGTACGGGAGCAGGAGGAGTCCCTGACGGCGGAGCGCCGCAGCCAGGTGGGCACCGGAATGCGGAACGAGCGCATCCGTACCTATAATTTCCCTCAGGGACGGCTCACCGATCACCGCATTGGCCTGACCCTGTATAAGCTGGAGAACGTGATGAACGGCGACCTGGACGAGATCATCGATGGACTGGTTACCGCTGACCAGGCCGAGCGGCTCAAACACAGCCAGGAGGAATAAACGGGAGGCATCCCGGAATCCCAGAAAAGGAGCACTGACCATGGAACTGATCATTCATTTCAATACCCTGCCGGAGGGGCTGACCCTGGATCTGGTACGGGACGATCTGGCGAACCTGCTGGAGGACGACGGCTGGCTCACCGGCTCGGGCGCCGACTATCTGGAGCTGGAGCTGGAGGATGAGAAGGTCAACCCCAAATACGGCATTCTCACCGTGAAGGGCTATCTGCAAAAGGCCAAATTCGCCCCCGATACCACCATTGAACTGGCGGGCACGCCGGTGGGCATCTACGAATAACAAAGGAGACTTGGGTATGAAAAAGGCCATTGGCATCCTGCACATCCTGTCCGGCGCCGCCCTGCTGGCGGCAGGTATCCTGACGGTGGTACAGAGGGACCGCCGTCGCCGCCGCCGTCATCGGTTTTGAGAAAGCGGTGAGGAAGGATGCATACCCTGCGTTTGAATGATAAGCAGATCGGGGAGGCGGCGGACATCCTCCGCCGGGGAGGTCTGCTGGGGATCCCCACTGAGACGGTGTACGGCCTGGGGGCCAACGGGCTGAACAGCGAGGCGGTAGGTCACATTTTTGCGGCCAAGGGCCGTCCCCAGGACAACCCGCTGATTCTTCATATCCCCACCGCCGACTGGCTGGAGCGCTACTGCGAGGACATCCCGGAGGCGGCCTATGCCCTGGCCGACAAATTCTGGCCCGGTCCTATGACCATGATCCTCAAGCACAAGCCCATTGTGCCTGCCGCTGTTACCGCCGGACTGGACACAGTGGGGATGCGCTGCCCGGCCCATCCGGTGTGCCGGGCTATCATCGCTGCCGCGGATGTGCCGGTAGCTGCTCCGTCGGGCAACACTTCCGGCCGGCCCAGCCCCACCAATATGGCGGATATGCTGGAGGATATGGACGGCAAGATCGACGGCATTGTGGACGGCGGCCCCTGCTCCGTGGGGGTGGAGTCCACCATCATTGACCTGACCGAGCAACCGCCCAGGCTGCTGCGTCCCGGCGGCATCACCCTGGAGCAGCTGAAGAGTGTACTGGGCGAGGTGGCGGTGGACCCGGCAGTGACTCGGCTCATGGGTGCCGGGGAGCAGCCTAAGGCTCCCGGCATGAAGTACCGCCACTACGCACCCAAAGCGCCGGTGACGGTGGTTCAGGGCGCGCCTGAGACGGCGGCCCGATACATCCAGACCCATATGGCCCCCGGCGACGGGGTGATCTGCTTTGACGAGTATACCCATCTGTTTGAGGGCCACCCCCTGGAGCAGCTGGGCCCCAGCACCGACGTGCCCGAGCAGGCCAGACGGGTGTTTGACGCCCTGCGTTGGTTTGACGGCACCGACGTGACACACATCTGGGCCCAGTGCCCCGACGCCACCGGCATCGGTCTGGCAGTAGCCAACCGGCTCAACAAGGCGGCCGGATTCCATATCATCCGGGCCGATCAGCCCGATTAACGAAGATGGCCGTGTTTTCACGGCCATCTTTTTTCAAAGTGTTGAAAGGATTCCGTCCTTTGGTTCGTATTCAGGGTGAAACCAAATAAAGTAAGGAGGAATTCACATGAAGAAAATCCTAATGGGTACCGCCATTGCCGCTCTGGTGCTGACGGTGGGAGTGACCGGCGCCTTTGCCGCCGGGGGGCGAAATTACGTGGACGCCAACGGCGACGGGATCTGTGACAACCGGGGGAACTATTGCCGGTTTGTAGATACCGACGGCGATGGCGTGTGTGACTACCACGGGAGCAGCTGCTGGTATACCGATACTAACGGCGACGGCGTTTGCGACAACTACGGCACCGGTTGCCATGGGCAGGGCCGGGGCCATCACGGCTGGTAACTGATCTGGCTGAGCCGGGGAGGAAGTGAGGGTGTTCCATGCGAAGTGAAGAGGAGACCAATGCGGCCATAGAGCGGTATGGGGATACTGTGCGGCGGCTGTGCATGATCCAGCTGAAGAACGAGGCGGATACCCAGGACATCTTTCAGACGGTGTTTCTGAAATACCTGCTCCACGACAAGCCCTTTGAGAGCAGGGCGCATGAGAAGGCCTGGTTCATCCGGGTCACCCTCAACGCCTGCAAGGATCTGCTCCGCAGCTTTTTTCGCAGCCGTACGGTGCCCCTGGAGGAGCTGACCGGCCAGGCCGACCAATTGACTGACCAGGGGCGGGAGGTGCTCCGGGCCGTGCTGGAGCTGCCCAGGAAGGAGCGGGAGGTGGTGTACCTCCACTACTATGAGGGATATACTGCGCCTGAGCTGAGCCGCCTGCTGGGAAAAAATGTGAACACCATCTACACCAACCTGGCTCGGGCCAGGGCCCATCTGAAGGAAGTGCTGGGAGGTGAGGACCATGGATGAGCAGATCCGGGAGGCCTTTGGGCAGCTTTACGCCGGAGAAGCCATGAAGGAAAATACCCGGGCCGCCCTGGACCGGGCGCGGAGCCGCCGCCACCGGCCTGTGGGCTACCTGGCCGCGGTGGCAGTCTGCCTTGTGCTGCTGTTGGTGGGGCTGGGTGGATACCGTTACTACTTTACACCAACCACCTATCTCAGCATCGACATCAATCCATCCCTGGAACTGGGGATCAACCGGTTTGACAAGGTGGTGACCGTTCGCGCCTGGAATGAGGACGGTCAGGAGCTGGCCGATAGCCTGGACCTGAGATTGATGGACTACCAGGAGGCCCTGGAACAGCTGGTAGCCAGTGAGAGCATTGCCGACCGGCTGGCGGCAGGTGAGCTGTTGTCCATCACCGTGGCGGGGGAGGACGAGGTCCAGTGCAGCCGGCTGCTGGCGGGGGCGGAGGACTGTACCGCCGGGCAGGAGAATGTCCAGTGCCATCATGGGGATGCGGAAGCGCTGGAGCAGGCCCACCACGCCGGGCTGTCCCTGGGCAAGTACCAGGCGTTTCTGGAACTTCAGGCCCTGGACCCCACTGTGACGGCGGAGGATGTGGCGGGGCTGACCATGCGGCAGATCCGGGACTGGATTGGATCGCTGGAGCAGGGAAACGTTGTAGAGAGTGCCCCGACGGGGAACGGCCACGGCCATCACCACGGCTGGTCCGAGCATGAATAGCGATAAAATCGGGACGGCGAATAAAGCTTCGCCGTCCCGATTTTTCGGCTTTGGAAAAAATCGTTTTCCAAAGGGGCGGAACTTGTGGTATACTAATTAGGCTGCGGATGTGGAGAAGCCGCCACAATTTACAAATCGCTCACACACCCCTTGTGCAGTGTGGTATAATAAGCGCAAAAGCCGCAGATATGCGGCTGTGCATTTCATGCACCTGCTCTTTGCGCAGCAAAGGGCAGATTGCGCTTGTTACACCATGACTAAGCCGGCAGAGCCGGCTTTCGCCGGATATCCGGCGGGCAAGCGGTGAAGCCGCTTGCTGTCATGGTATACTAACTGCTGGAGGCGAAGGACATGAAACGCATCGGCATCACCGGCCCCACCGGAGCGGGTAAGACCACCGCCCTCAACGTATTGACCGAACTGGGGGCCCATATCATTGACGCCGATCAGGTGTATCATGACCTGCTGGCCCACAGCGCTCCCATGGGGGACGCCCTGACGGCCCGTTTTGGTTCTGCCATCCTGGATGAGACGGGACAGGTGGACCGGAAGGCCCTGGGCAGTGTGGTCTTTGCCGATCCCACAGCTTTGGCAGATCTAAATGCCATTACCCATCGATTTATTATCGAAGAGATCGACCGGCAGGCCGCCCAGGCAGAGACGGACGGACGGCCGGCGGTAGCCATCGATGCCATCGCCCTCATCGAAAGCGGCGTAGGGGAGACCTGCGACGCGGTGGTGGGCATTCTGGCTCCCAGGGAGATCCGTATCCGCCGCATCATGGCCCGGGAGGGTATCCCGGAGGACTACGCCTGCAAGCGGGTGGATGCCCAGCAGGGGGATGATTTTTTCCGTACCCACTGCACCTATATCCTGGAGAATCAGGGCACGGCGGAGGAATTTGCCCAAAAGGCCCTGGCTCTGTTTCAGATGCTGATCCCATAACGTTTATCATAAAGGAGGACTCTCACATGGAAGAGAAACAAAAGACCGCCGGTGAGCTGCGGCGGGAAGCCCTGCTCTATCAGCCCAAGAATGGCTATGACCGTCTGAATCCCGCGGAAGAGGCGGATCTGAACGCATATTGTGAGGATTACAAGAAGTTCCTGGACGCCGGCAAGACCGAGCGGGAGTGCGTGGACGAGACCGTCCGCCTGGCCGAGTATCACGGCTTCAAGCCCTTTGTCCGTGGTATGGCCCTCAATCCCGGCGACAAGCTGTATCGGGTGAACCGGGGCAAGGCCATCATGCTGGCCGTTATCGGTACCAAGCCCCTCAGCGAGGGCGTCAACATCGGCGCCGCCCACATCGACTCCCCCCGGCTGGACCTGAAGCCCAACCCCCTCTACGAGGATTCCGAGCTGGCCTTCTTCAAGACCCACTACTACGGCGGCATCCGCAAGTATCAGTGGGTGACCATTCCCCTGGAGCTTCACGGCGTCATCGCCCTGAAGGACGGCTCCACCGTGAAGGTGGCCATCGGCGCCGGCGCGGACGAGCCCCGCTTCACCATCGACGATCTGCTGCCCCACCTGGGGTCCGAGCAGTCCAAGAAGCCCCTGGGTGAGGCCATCCCCGGCGAGAGCCTGAACCTGCTCATCGGCAGCCGTCCCTTTAAGGACGACGAGGGCTCTGACCGGGTGAAGCTGGCTGTTCTGGACCTGCTCAACCAGAAGTACGGTATTACCGAGGAGGAATTCATCTCTGCCGAGCTGTCCGCCGTGCCCGCCTTCCAGGCCATGGATATCGGTTTTGACCGCTCCCTCATCGGCGCCTACGGCCACGACGACCGGGTGTGCGGCTTCGCCGCCCTGGCTGCCCTGTTTACCCTGGGCACCCCCGCCCGCACTGCCGTGTGTATGCTGGCCGATAAGGAGGAGATCGGCTCCGAGGGCGTGTCCGGTATGCGTTCCGCCGCCTTCGATACCTTTATGAGCGACCTGTGCGACGCCCAGCGGGTGACCCTGAAGGCCTGCTATGAGAAGTCCTTCTGCCTGTCCGCCGACGTGACCGCCGCCTTTGACCCCAACTTTGCCGATGTGTACGAGAAGCGCAACAGCGCCCGGGTCAACTACGGCATGGGCCTGTGCAAGTACACCGGCGCCCGGGGCAAGTCCGGCGCCTCCGACGCCTCCGCCGAGCTGGTAGCCTACACCCGCCGTGTGCTGGATCAGAACGGTGTGGTGTGGCAGATGGCCGAGCTGGGCAAGGTGGACGCTGGCGGCGGCGGCACCGTGGCCTGCTATATG
>NZ_CAJFGT010000081.1:0-18123 GCF_904377885.1 Flavonifractor sp. An112
GCTCACCGACGTGGACACCGGCCTGGGCCCCGAGATGAAGTCCACCGGCGAGTGCCTGGGTCTGGCCGAGTCCTTCCCCCAGGCCCTGCTGAAGGCCTTTAAGGGCGCCAACATGAAGGCTCCCAAGAAGGGTGGCCGCATCATCATCACCGTCAAGGACGAGGACAAGGGCGAGATCATCGGTATCGCCCAGGGCTTTGCCGACATGGGCATTGAGATCCTGGCCACCAGCGGCACCTGCGACGCCCTCAACGCCGTGGGCATCCCCGCCCGTAAGGTGGCCCGGGTGTCCGAGGCTCACCCCAACATCCTGGACATGATCGCCTCGGGCACCGTGGACCTGGTCATCAACACCCCCACCCGGGGCCGCCGCCACGACACCGACGGCTTCAAGATCCGCCGCTCCACCGTGGAGCACTCCGTGGCCTGCATCACGGCTATTGACACCGCACGGGCCATGCTCACCATTCGCACCCAGGGCCGGCCCTCCGACCTGCGGCCCATTGATATTACCCAGATTTAATTAAATTGGGAACTTCCCCCTTCCGGATTCGTCTGATAAAAAGGACCTAAGAATCTGGAAGGGGGAGTTTTTATGCGTAAACTGGTTCCTTTGACCCTGGCGGCCTGCCTGCTGGCCGCCTCGCTGACCGGATGCAGTGCTCCGGACAGAGGCCCTGCGGCTGAAAAACCGGTGATCTACCTTTACCCGGAGGAAGAAACCAAGGTCTCCGTTACCCTGGACTTTGATGGGAAACTGACCTCCACCTATCCCGCCTATGGGGACAGCTGGACGGTGGACGCTTCTCCCGACGGGACCCTCACGGACCCGACCACCGGACGGCAGTATTACTGCCTGTTCTGGGAGGGCGTGAGCCAGACCGAATACGACTTTTCCACCGGCTTTTGCGTAGCTGGGGAAAACACAGCCGCATTTCTGGAGGGCGCCCTGGCCCAGTTGGGCCTGACGGAGCAGGAGGCCAACGAGTTTATCATCTACTGGCTGCCTAAGATGGAGCACAACCCCTATAACCTGATTTCGTTCCAGACAAAGGCCTACACCGACAGCGCCACGCTGACCATAGACCCGGCCCCGGATACTCTGATCCGGGTGTTCATGGCCTGGCAGGGGCTGGACCAGCCGGTGGAGGTGGAGCCCCAGACGCTTGCTGCTCCGGAGTGCACTGGCTTTACCGTTGTAGAGTGGGGCGGCGCGGAGATAGGTGCCTGAATAAAAGGCCGCTGAGCTGTCAGAACTCGGCGGCCTTTTTGCTGCTATTGCGGGAGGGAAGAAAACATGATATTCTAAGCGGGCATAGGCTGTCGTGGAAAGAAGGCGCGCCGGACGTGAAAACAAGGGAATATCAGTATGATAATCTGCGCTTTTTGCTCATTGCCCTGGTGGTGCTGGGGCACCTGCTGGAGATTGCGGGGGAATTTCCCCACAAAGAGACGCTGTATGCTGTAATCTACTCCTTTCATATGCCTGCCTTTTTGTTTCTCAGCGGAATGTTTGCCAGGTTTGATCGGAGCAAGTGGATCTTTGGCATGGCGCTGCCCTATCTGGTCCTCCAGTGGTTGTACACCGCCTTTGTGGAAAAGTTGGGGGACCCCTGGGTTCATGTGCAGTTTTCCAGGCCCTACTGGATCTTGTGGTACCTCTTTGTGCTGGCCATTTACACGCTCTTGCTGCCGGTGTACGACGCGCCGTCCCCCACAGGGCGGTGGCTGATGGTCGCCGCGTCGGTAGCTTTGGCGCTGCTGGTGGGCTGTGACAAGAGCATCGACTACCAGTGGAGCGCCTCCCGGATTATCGCCTTCCAGCCCTGGTTTCTGTTGGGCTACTACTTCAGACGGGCGGACGGCCTGCGAGCCCGCTGGAACGGGGGAGGACGGACCCTCAGAGGGATTGTGCTGGGCCTTGCGGCCGCCTGCTGCGTGGTTTTGGAGTGGCTGCTGCTGCGGCAGGGTGTGACCGCAAAAATGATGCTGGGCGCTTACGGCTATGAGGATCTGGGCTACAGCTGGCAGATGCGGGGACTTATCATGTGCTGCGCGGCCAGTGTGATTTTTCTCCTGTTTGCAGGCCTGGCCCCTCACCTCAAGCGCAAAATCCCGGTGATAACTGTTTTGGGGCAGAATACCCTGTCCATCTATCTGCTCCACGGCTTTTTCTTCCATCTGCTTCGGCTGAAATTCCCCTATTTGCTGGCCCAACCGTGGCAGGTGCTGCTGGTATGGGTGGGGCTGCTGCTTTTGCTGGGTAATCCAGTGACAGGACGTGTCACCAGCTTCCTGTTCGGCGGGGGATGGTATCACCTGCTTCAAACGCGGCGCGGACATGGGAGAAGTATTGCGCCCGGGGAAAAAATATGATATTCTAAGCTATAATTGTTACGCAAATTTTCGGAAACCTACAGACTCCATAGAAAGAAGGAACTTGAATGTCCCATCAGACCGTGATCGTTCTGGACTTTGGCGGCCAGTACAATCAGCTCATTGCCCGTCGGGTCCGTGAGTGCGGCGTGTACTGCGAGGTCAAGCCCTATACCACTCCGCTGGAGCAGCTGAAGGCCATGAAGCCCATCGGCTTTATCTTTACCGGCGGCCCCAACAGCGTGTACGACGAGAAGGCCCCCCATGTGGACCCTGCCATTTTTGAGCTGGGCGTGCCCGTGTTGGGTATCTGCTACGGCTGCCAGCTGATGGCCCACACCCTGGGCGGCCAGGTCACTGCTGCCCAGGAGGATACCGCCCGGGAGTACGGCAAGACTGAGACCTATTACGATACTACCTGCAAGCTCTTCAAGGGCCTGCCGGAGCAGGGCATCTCCTGGATGAGCCACGGCGACTATATGGCCAAGGTGCCCGAGGGCTTTGCCCTCACCGCCCACACCGACGCCTGCCCCAATGTGGCCATTGCCGACGAGAAGCGGGGCTTCTACGGTGTGCAGTACCACCCCGAGGTAAACCACACTCAGCATGGTGTGGACATGATCCGCAATTTCCTCTATGAGGTGTGCGGCGCCACCGGCGACTGGACCATGGGCGACTACAAGAACACTGCCATCCGGGATATCCGGGAGAAGGTGGGCGACGGCAAGGTTCTGCTGGCCCTGTCCGGCGGTGTGGACTCCTCTGTGGCGGCCGCACTGCTGGCCGAGGCAGTGGGCAAGCAGCTCACCTGCGTATTCGTGGACCATGGCCTCATGCGCAAGAATGAGGGCGACGAGGTGGAGGCTGCCTTTGCCCGCTGGGATATTAACTTTGTCCGGGTGGATGCTGAGACCCGTTTCCTGCTGAAGCTGGCCGGTGAGGCTGAGCCTGAGCGCAAGCGTAAGATCATTGGCGAGGAGTTCATCCGTGTCTTTGAGGAAGAGGCCAAGAAGATCGGCCGGGTGGATTACCTGGTCCAGGGTACTATCTACCCCGACGTCATTGAATCCGGTGCCGGCGATGCCGCCGTCATCAAGAGCCACCACAACGTAGGCGGTCTGCCCGACTATGTGGACTTCAAGGAGATCATCGAGCCCCTGCGGCTGCTGTTTAAGGATGAGGTGCGTCAGCTGGGCCGCGAGCTGGGCCTGCCCGAGTACCTGGTCATGCGCCAGCCCTTCCCCGGCCCCGGCCTGGCCATCCGTGTGATCGGCGATCTGACCAAGGAGAAGCTGGATACCCTCAGGGACGCCGACGCCATCTACCGGGAGGAGATCGCCGCCGCCGGTGAGGACAAGAACATCAACCAGTATTTCGCCGTACTCACCAACACCCGCTCCGTGGGCGTTATGGGCGACGGCCGCACCTACGATTATACGCTGGCCCTCCGCGCTGTTACTACCAGCGACTTTATGACTGCTGACTGGGCCCGTATCCCCTATGACGTACTGGACCGTATTTCCACCCGTATCGTCAACGAGGTCAAGGGCATCAACCGTATCGTCTACGATATTACCAGTAAGCCCCCGGCAACCATTGAGTGGGAATAAGAAAAAACTGTATTTTTGAGCCCGTAAAGCCTTGGAAATGCAGGTTTTTTCAAAATTCTCACGGCATATTGATTGCAAAATGATTGCACCGCATGTTGCCAAGTTATTCTAACGGTTATTGGATGCCGGTGGAATATATGTGACAGGCTGCGACAAAATTCCCAATTCTGACAGAAGCCAAACGGCTCTGCTGACTGTGTGTACAGTCGGCAGAGCCGTTTTTTATTCCTTCGAATCGGCCATATTCTGGCGCAGGGCATCCAGCCTGTCGCGGGTCTCCTGCGCTTTGGCTTCCGGGAAGGTGTACCGCCAATGGTCATATTCCTCTTTGGAGATCTCTCCCAACTGATACCGGCGCAGTATCGTATACCAGGCATTGAAGTCGTCCCGGAACTTTAACCGGGCATCGATGCTGTTGAAATGAAGGCAAAGCTCCCCGTCCAGCTTTCCGATCTGCAGGCCATAGAGATCTTCAATGGCAAAGAGTGTGTGCATGAACCCCTGATAGGTATCAATATCCGGTACGTTCAAGGCATCAGGCGATACTTGGAGGAGATGCGCCAGATGCTCCTTTAAATCCGCTTTGGGCGTACGGAGACCCTTCTCGTACTGGGACATACGAACCTCGGCAGTGCGGGGAGAAAAACCGACTGCTGTTCCCAGCACCTTCGATGTCATTCCACGCAGATTGCGAAAGAACCGAATCCGCTCACCAATTGCCATATTCGATCTCCTCACTCAATTTTGTTTATATCAGTATAACAGAGTAAACGCAATACCGTCAATGACTAAAATAAAAAAGTTTTAGAATCGACAAGAAATGCATTGCCTAAAGCAAATTAGTATTATATTATAAGCACAACTCAACTGAAAACAGTTGTGAAATAAGAAAGGAATGATTGTATGAAATAGGAACAGATCTATATGTGTGCCTAGGAGGTAGCAGATGAACTTGGTGTGTCTGTGGCCTATGCCTACAAGGTGATCCGTACCTTGAACAAGGAGTTGGAAGAGAGGGGATTCATCGTTCTCCAGGGACGGGTGGACCGCAGATTCTTCCATGAGAAGATGTACGCCACCAAGGATGAGGGGAGAGACGGAAGCTATGCCGGCGTATAAGGATAAAAAGAACGGCAGTTGGTATTTGCAGTTTCGTTATACTGACTGGACAGGGGAACGCAGACCGAAGGTAAAGCGTGGTTTTGCTACCAAGCGGGAGGCCCTGGAGTGGGAGCGGCAGTTCCTGATGCAGCGGAAGGCTGACAACAATATGACCTTTGAGAGTTTTGTGGAGTTGTATGAGCGTAATATGAAGCCCAAGGTGCGTCTGAACACTTGGAAAACAAAAGCAAGTGTGATCCAGAGTAAAATCATGCCCTATTTTGCGAAAAAGCGGCTTTGTGAGATTACCGCCAGGGATGTACTGGAATGGCAAAACACAATGCGCCAGCTCTGCGACAAGCAGGGAGACACCTATACAGATACCTATCTGCGTAATATTCACAATCAACTCACGGCCATTTTCAACCATGCAGTCAAATTTTATGAGCTGCAAGTCAATCCGGCAACCAAGGCGGGCAGCATGGGACAGAAAGAGCGGCGGGAAATGGAGTTCTGGAGCAAAGAAGAATACCTCCGGTTTGCGGATGCCATGATGGACAAGCCTATGTCTTTCTATGCCTTTGAAGTGCTGTACTGGACGGGGGTCCGCCTGGGGGAGCTGCTGGCCCTGACAAAACGGGATTTTGACTTTGAAAAGCGGACCATGACCATCAATAAGTCCTATCAGAGAGTTGACAAGCAGGACCTCATTACAGAACCCAAAACGCCCAAGAGCAATCGAACGATCCAGCTTCCCAAGTTTCTGTGTGAGGAATTGCAGGACTACTTCCGACAGATTTATGGTGCGGATGAAACCAGCAGAATTTTTCCTGTAACAAAGCACTATTTGCGCCATGAAATGATCCGTGGGTGCCAAGAAACCGGCGTAAAAGAGATTCGTCTGCACGATTTGAGACACAGCCATGTGAGTCTGCTGATCGATATGGGGTTTTCAGCCCTGGCCATTGCTGACCGGGTGGGCCATGAGACCATTGATATTACATACCGCTATGCACACCTGTTTCCATCCAAACAGCGGCAGATGGCAGATCAACTGGATTTTGAAAGGGGTGGGGAATATGTCACAGAAATGCCTGGATCGAAGGGGACGCTGGCGGAATAAGGTGGTGTCCTTTCGGATCTCGCCGGAAGAAGATCTGGAATTGGAACGGGCGGTGCGCTTGTCCGGACTGACCAAGCAGGAATACATTACCAGGCGCATTCTTTGCCGGGATGTGATTGTTCAGGGCAATCCACGAGTTTACAAGGCATTGAGAAATGAGCTAAATGGAGTCGTAGAAGAGTTAAAGCGACTAGAACCTGGAATGGCAGCGGCCCCAGAGATGGTGGAGATTCTGCGGTTGATGGCCGAACTTCTCACAGGAATGAAGGAGGGAAGCGACCATGCCAGAAGATAAAAAAACAGCTGCCCTGAACCCATCTGCGGCAACAGATGGAGGGCAACCGCTTGTAAAGAACGCAATTATTATAGCAGAAAATCCAGCAGAAGGCAATCCATACCCGGAAAATCCCACAGAGGACATTGAAAAACGTCTGCGTGAGTGGGAGCAGATGCAAAGCCCTGACTATCTCCACATGGTTGGAATGGAGGAGCTGATGGATCAGACCTTCCCGGTCAAGGAGTCGGTCATCGATGGTCTGTTATACAAAGGAGTGTACCTCTTTGCCGGAGCGCCCAAGATCGGCAAATCCTTTCTGGTGCTCCAGATAGCCTACGCCGTCAGTACAGGACAAGCCATCTGGGACTATCAAGTACATCGTGGAGCGGTGCTCTATCTGGCCCTGGAGGATCAGTACCGGCGGCTCCAGGAGCGCATGGCCCGGATGTTTGGGGTAGATGGCCACGGGGATTTAATGTTGGCAGTGGCTGCCAAACAACTCGGACAGGGATTGGAGAAGCAGATGGAGTATTTTCTCAGACGGTTCCCCCAAGCCCAGTTAATTGTCATTGACACCCTGCAAAAGGTGCGGGAGACGGCAGGAGATCGTTATAGCTATGCCAGCGACTATGAGATCATCGGCCAGCTGAAAACCTTTGTTGACTTCCACAATATCTGCATTCTCATCGTTCACCACACCAGAAAGCAGCAGGCGGAGGATAGCTTTGAAATGATTTCCGGCACTACCGGCCTGCTGGGATGTGCCGACGGAGCTTTTCTGCTGCACAAGGAGAAGCGTACCGACCACCGGGCTATCCTGGACATTGTAGGCCGTGACCAGCCCGACCAACGGCTCCGCCTGCGCCGCAACGAAGAAAATCTGACTTGGACGCTGGAGGGGGCGGACTGTGAGCTGTGGAAGGAACCACCTGATCCGCTGTTGGAGCAGGTAGCCCAACTGGTGACACCGGAGCAGCCGGTGTGGCAGGGAAGCGGTGCGGAAATGCTGGAGAGATTGGGGCTGAAAACCACGGCCAGCAGCCTGACCAGGCGGCTCAATGTGCGGGCTGGGCAACTATTGATGAAATAATTGCTAATAACAATCGGCAAAATGAAATGGTGCCCTCTGATTTCAGAAGTAATGATATATGCCAAACAAGATTGCGAGAAGAATTTTCAAAATATCCACAGCTGTACTATAATGGTGGGCGAAGAAATAGTATGCGTCCAAGGTTGAGAGAGGTATTTGATCCGGACACAGTTGCGCAAACACTGCTTGCCTTTAATGGAAATCCTGTCGATGCATACAGTAGTAAGAAAGATATTTGGATTAATAACCAAATGTACTCAAACACTTTTAGCGATGAACTTCATGCTGAACATATTATATTTGTATACTCGCTAATTAAAACTATTGATGATATGAAGGCTGAACTACAACATAAATGTAATGTCAGAGATGCTTTGGAAGTAGATAAAAATCAATTGAAATTTCTTTCCAAGCGAGGTTCAAGAATACTGCTTCTTTCTGCAATTTCGAACTGCCTTGAAATTTTACTCGGGACTCCTATAGCTTCAAAGATAAATTTGCATTTTGACGATTCCAAAGATTTTAACAGGTGCAAAAATTGGTGGAAACCATGTGTAAAAATTTCTTTGTCATTTTTTGAACAGTTAAACCCGGCCTTGTCTGCTGGTGGCCTTGACAGTAAAGCGAAAGTTGAAACGGCGCATAAGTCTGCTGGTGGCCTTGACAGTAAAGCGAAAGTTGAAACGGCGCATAAACAGTTTTCTAGCATGATTAATGCAATCATTCCTGGAGTAGAGACTCAGCTGAACGATTTTCGAGCACACACAAAAATGTGACTGTGCTATACACTAAAAGCTGACACTGTTTTGGTTGTTGCAAAGCCTCTAATATTGTCGTATTATTTCTCTGGAAAGATTCTTTTTTATATGCTATAACGCATATAAGCCCCCCAATCGTCCATCCAAAGCAAAACCCCTGATAGGATGGTCTAGATAGATTTTTGATTGCAAAAGTCCGAATAGACCTTCCTGCTAATACCTTGCTAATACGCCATTTGAAAAGCCGTTGTAAGGCAGCATATTTCAGAGGGATTTTTGCAAATTGACCTGCCTCCAAGCAGCACAATTTGCGAAGAAAGAACACGGGAAAATATGATATCAACAATGTACGAAATAGTACGATGTACGCTTAAACGGCACGTCTTCCACAAACCGCTTCCCATTATGTCCATAATGGAACAGTATTTCCCTGCACTATAAAAAGACAGGAGAGGCAACAATTTGTGTTGCCTCTCCTGTGAAAGGTGGTTTAAAAGTTATTGCATAAATGCTGTTTGATCCAATGCAGTAAATCTTGCTCCTGAGCAGAACCGTCAGCAATAGCGATGAACATATCCGCCAGTTCGCCTTGCTGCAGCTGGAGGACATAGCCGTTCCATTTGAGTAGAAGCTGTACCACCATAGCGCCGATGCGCTTGTTTCCGTCTAGAAACGCATGATTGGCTGCCAGTCCAAAGCCGATCCTGGCGATCTTCTCAAGGTCAGTGGGAAATAGTTCCTTTCCGCCAAAGGACTGGAGCGGTGCGGAAACTGCGGACTCCAGGATGCTCCTGTCCCGCAGTCCATCCAAACCGCCGCTTTTTTCGATCACACGGGCGTGGATGGCAATCACATCATCTGCCGTGACCCAAATCATTCCGCCATCCTCTTGTAGTCCTGGGCAAAATCGCTCAAGATATTGTCTGCATCGGCCAACATCTGGGACCGGGTTACTGTTGTGGGCGCTGGAATGTCCAATTTAACGGGGAAGGGCATGCCGTTGGCCCGGACAAAGGCATTTGCAAAGATATTAAAGGCGGTAGATGTGGTCATACCCAGATTAGCACAAATTTCGGTCATTTTTGCCTTGGTTTGACTGTCCATCCGAAACGTCATATTAGAGTCCATGTATCGCACCTCCTTGCACTACGATTATAGTGCAATTTATGTGCGCTGTCAATTGGCTGGATATCAATAGGACAATCAGTCCTGTACTATTGATCTACTGTGCGGTTCTCAGGAAGTTAAATCGGTAGATGTCAGTGATCTGGCTTCATAACAAAAATTTAGCGCATTAGCTTGACAGAGAATTGTCTATGATGTATTCTTAGACCATCAATTCATTGATTGCAATCTGTGATTGAAATTTGATTGTGCACAGTTTGAAATGAATTGGGAATGAAGATAATACGCCCTCTCAAGATACCATGACAGCCAAAACTAAACTAAATTTGTTTTAGTTGCTGTTTCGGTTGAGAAGTGGGAGTAAGCCAACGAAACCGGCAAAGCATTGCACTGCAATGCTTTGCCGGTTTTCTTTTTTGCTTGTTGACTGCAGATTGCCCTGTGGTGCCTGAATATGAATATCTGCATCAGTCAGGGCGAGTATCCGAATTTGGTCAGAAACTGGATTGTAGGACGCCGGGGACGGCGCACAAGAGGAACGAAAGCTACAAGCCCGGCTGTGATATGCTGTCCCCGGACGCTCTGGCAGCCAACAGGATGGTTATGATAGCTGATTTACGTTACCGCCCAAAATTTTTTCTTTTTTGTAAAACCAACCGGGGGTGATTGCGCACTATACATCGGAATCAAAAAGAAGAAAGGAAGATGTTCCATGAAAGTACGCAGACTCCTAACCCTGGTTCTGACTCTTGGGCTGGTCCTGGCCCTGTCCCTGCCTGCCCAGGCGGCGGACCTCACCTATGAGGTTTCCGGCGGCAAGCTCTACTTTGATGCTACCACCGGTACCATCACCCGTGCAGATGAGACCGTCACCGAGGCGAACATCCCCGCTGAGATCTACGGTGTAACTGTCACTGCCATTGGGGATTACGCATTCAATCAGCACAAAGAGCTGGTGAGTGTTACCATACCCAGCACTGTCACCACCATCGGGCGGCAGGCCTTTGGCGCCTGCAGTTCCCTGGAGCAGGTGGTCCTGCCGGACAGTGTCACCGCTCTGGGGCAGGGCGTGTTTTATGGGTGCAGCGGCCTGACTGATGTGACCCTCAGCAAGAATTTGACCTCCATTCCCCGGGATACATTCGCAGCCTGTTCCTCTCTGACTGGCGTCACCCTTCCGGATGGCATCACCAGCATCGGATATGACGCCTTCTCTGGCTCTGATCTGACCAGTCTGACTCTGCCTAACAGCGTGACCACCCTGGCCAACTCCTCTCTGGCTAACTGCAAAAGCCTGACCAGTCTGTACATCCCCGACAGCGTGACCTATCTGGGTGAGTGGGCCCTCAGCAACTGCACCAGTCTGACCAGTGTGCGTCTGCCCGCTGGCATCACAACCCTGCCCATGCGGCTGTTTGAAAACTGCATCAGCCTGGAGAACTGTATCATTCCCAGCGGCGTGACCCAAATGCAGGACGCCTTCCGGTTCTGCCGGAGCCTGAAGACGGTCACCATCCCCGTCAGTGTCACCCAAATTGCCAGCGGCACCTTTTATGGCTGTGACAGCCTGACCGATGTCTACTACGGCGGCACCGCCCTCCAGTGGAGCCAGATCGAGATGGGCGGCCTGAATGAAGGCCTGGATCAGGCCACTCTCCACTTCGCCGAGTCGGTGGCTGGGTTCACTGATGTGACTACCGGAGACTACTACGCCGATGCGGTGCAGTGGGCGGTAAACCAGAAGGTCACCACCGGCACCGGCGCCAATACCTTCTCTCCCGCCAACTCTGTTAGCTGAGGCGGTTACTTTCCTGTGGCGGGCGGCCGGATCGCCCGCCCCTGCGTCCTCCGCCTCTCCCTTTACCGACGTCACCGACCCCAGCGCCTACTACTATAATGCTGTCCTTTGGGCGGCCGAGCAGGGTATTACCGGCGGCGTGGGAGGCGGAATGTTCGACCTGTCCAGCAGCCTGTCCTATGACCAGATCTTCACCTTTTTGTGCCGGGCTGCCGGTGAGAGTGCTACGGGGGACGAATGGTCTGCCGCTGCGGTAAATTGGGCCCAGTCCAGCGGCCTGACCGAGGGCCTGAACTTCTCCGCCAAGGCAAACTGTCCGCGCGCCGACGTGGTCTACTGCCTGTGGAAGCAGCTGGGCGCCTCCGCCTGACCGCACCCCGTCCTGCAAAAGGCTGGCCCACCTCTTCGCAGGTGGGCCGGCTTCTGCTGTGTTGTCCGTGAGACAGTTGAAACGATTATGATGTGGAGTATGGAATCTTTTAAAAAATAAAACCAAATGATTCCTTTTCAGCACGATATCCTGTACACTATAGGGAGGAGAATGTGCAACGAAATCCATCACATTTTTTCAGTTCCTCCGCCGCTGCCTTCTTCGGGAGGCGGAGGAGTATGGCGTGAAGCAGAGCATTTTTTATCAGGAGAGAGGGGAACGACAGGAAGATGGACCAGGAGAAACTGAAAGATTTAATCCAGAAAAGCATTCAGGGGGACAGGGAGGCCCAGGAGACCCTGGTGCTGGCGGTACAGAATAAGGTCTATTACCACTGCAAGAAGATGCTGAAGAAGGAAGAGGCCGCCCAGGATGCTGCCCAGGACGTGCTGATCGTCATGCTGACGAGCCTGAACAAGCTGAAAGAACCTGCAGCTTTCTGGGGGTGGGTCAACGGTATTACGGCAAACCGCTGCCGTCACCTGCTTTCTGCGCCCCACAAGGAGTGGCAGATTCCGGAAGATGAGGAGGGCGGTTCCCTGCTGGACGACGTGGAGAACCTGGACGAGACCCTGGTGCCTGAGAAGGCTCTGGACAACGAGGAGACCCGGCGGATGATCCTGGATCTGGTGGATGCTCTGCCGCCGGAGCAGCGGATGTGTGTGCTGTTTTACTATTACGATGAGATGAGCGTGCGGGAGATCGCCCAGGCCATGGAAACCAGCGAGGGCACGGTGAAAAGCCGCCTGAACTACGCCCGGAAGAGCATCAAGGCCGGGGTGGAGGATTACGAGCGCAAGGGTGTGAAGCTCTACAGCGTCAGCCCCATTTTGCTGCTGCTCTACTTCCTGCGGCGTGAGGCGGAGAGCACCGTTCTGGACGGAACCACCGCTGCAACCATGGCTGGCCGGGTGCTGGCCCAGGCGGGGAGCGCTGCATCGGCCACCGCAGCCGGTGGAACGGCTGCCGCCGAAACGACGGCAGCAGGCGGTGCGGCAACTGGTGTTTCCACAGGGTCTGGTGCCGCTGGTACGGCTGCAGGTGCGGCCGCCGCAGGCATCTCGGTGAAAGTGGTGGCAGCCATCCTGGCTGGGGCAGTGGTCATCGGCGGTGCGGCAGTGGGGCTTGCCTTCCGATCTGGCTCGGCTGAGCCTGCGGCGTCGGAGACTCCGGAGATCCTCCAGTCAGAGGCACCGGACAATACCTCTTTCGGGGCGCTCCACGGCTTTACCCTGGTGGAGCCCCGCGCCTACGAGGATGTGCCGCTGACTGCTATGGTAGGAGATCCGGCTTTGGAGGTGCTCTCCTCCGCTGGCGGACTTACCAAGCCGGATATCATGGTGAGTGAGCCGGACGGGGAAGGGTATGTGACCTATACGATCCGCTACACCAATACGGCTCAGGTTCGCATGGGCAATCCCGGCAGCGCCTCCCTGGCGTTTACCATCCTCACTCAGGAGTACGGCCTCTACGACTGGTACACCGGTCAGCTCTACTTCCCCGATCAGCGGGCAGGCACCGGCAATCAGGATCTGGCTACAGGAGAGGGTCAGGTGGACTACAACGGGGAGACCTACCCCATCACCTATGAGAAGCAGTGGACCAGCGGCATAAACTACGGGGATTGGGAGGAGAGCAACCGTTCCGGCCTGGAGCGGGAGATCACCGTAGATACCTACCAGGATGTGACCTATACCGTTCGGGTGCCGGAGGGCTATGACGGGGTGCTTTTGGGGGTCAATATCGTGGATTCCCCCGACCCTCAGCGGACCATCCAGCTTGAATGGGATCTGGAGCTGGACGATCCCGCCCACTATGAGTTTGTCCGCCTCAGCGACCACGCCGCCCCGGCGGAGGAAGGAGGCCTTACGCCAGAAGCTGCCGCCGCCTACGTCGGTGTGCTGGAGGAACAGAGGGACGGCATTGAGGCCTACGCCAGGTGGTATGACGGCATCTTCGACCTATCTCCGGTGGCCCTGGCTGACGTGTGGGGCGACGGCACCCCGGAGCTGCTCTTTGTGGCGTCGGATCCGGATCTCCCCTGGTCGCAGAGCGTCCTGACCATTGTCACCTGTCAGAACGGGCAGGCGGTGACCATTCTCCAGGAAGACTGGGACTTCTTCGCGGGCAGCGGCCTGCGCTATACGGTGTTCCTGGCAGAGGACGGGACTTTGTGGGCCGACACCAACTACTATACCTCCCGCTTGGTGGAGGAACCCTGGGCCTTTGCGGAGAGTGCCGGCGGCCTGACCATGGGAGCGGCAGAGTCGCTGCCCGATCCGGCTCAGGTGATCCTCAGCAATCAGAAGGAGGCGGAAGCGGCCATGACGGTGGATGAGGCGGAGGCACTCCTGAGGAACGGTGGGTTGTGACCGATTCCAAAAAAAATTAAAAAAATTGCAAAACCATAAAACCGATGGGCTTCTCCGTGGCACTCTATCACAGAGAGTGCGGGGAGGCCTGTTGGCCTTTCCGTCTCTGCCAACATAATTTGACACAATAAGGAGAGACAAGAACGATGAAAAAGATGATGGCTCTGATCGCTGCCCTGGCCCTTGCTGCCAGCCTGACTGCCTGTGGAGGTCACTGCAAATCCTGCGACCAGCCGGTGTACAAAGACGGCTACTGCGAGTACCACTACGCGTTGAATGCGGCTCAGGATCTGGTGGATGATGCGGCTCAGGCCGCACAGGACGCCATCTTTGGCTAAACCACAGAAGAAAGAAGGAGGTTGCTGGTTATGAGAGGAATACAAAAGGTTCTTGCTCTGCTGCTGACCCTGGTGCTGACGGCGGGTGCTCTGCCGGTCACTGCGTCAGCGGCGGATACTGGCTTTAAGGACGTACCGGACGATGCCTACTACGCCGACGCGGTGGCTTGGGCAGTAGAGGAGGAGATTACCCAGGGCACTGGAAACGGCGTCTTTTCCCCGGAGAGGACCGTGACCCGGGCGGAGACGGTGACCTTCCTGTGGCGTGCCGCCGGGTCCCCGACTCCCACCGGCGTCTCCACCGGCTTCAGCGATGTCACCGACAAGAATGCCTTCTACTATAAAGCTGTGCTCTGGGCGGTGGAGAAGGGGATCACCAACGGCGTGGGAGGCGGCCGGTTCAACCTAACCGCGACTCTGACCTATGACCAGATCCTCACCTTCCTGTGCCGTTTTGCCGGGGAGGAGGCTCAGGGTGATGACTGGTCCGCCGCTGCCGTGGCTTGGGCCAGAAACAGCGGCCTCACCGATGGACTTACATTTACCGCCAAATCAAACTGCCCCCGCTCCGATGTGGTCTACTGCTTGTGGAAGCAGCTGGGAGGCGAGGCGGCCCAGGAGCAGCCGGTGCTGAGCAACGAGGCTGGAGCCACCCTGGCCATCACCACCGGATTTCTGGACCGGAAGTCCGCCATCGACATCAGTGAATTCGGCCTGGAGGCATCTCAGGCGGAGAAGCTGGCCCTGAAGATCGCCGATATGGACGGTGAAAATCCCTACGGGATCACCCATCTGAACGCCTACGAACAGGACGGGCAGATTGCCAAGACTCTGGCGGTGTACTACACCAACAGCACCATCTCTGTCGGTACGGTGGCCGACCATGACTGGCGCTATATCTCCGATGCGGCCCAGGCGGAGGCCGAGCGGGTGGTGGACGAGCTGATCACCAGCAATATGAGCGACTACGAGGTGGTCAAGACCCTCCACGACTATCTGGTCACCCACTGCGACTATGACTACCGGGTGGACATCGGAAATATGCCCTTTATCTCCCATCAGGCCGAGGGGGCTTTGCTGAAGGGAACCGCCGTCTGCTCGGGCTATGCCAAGGCCTACGAGGCCATGCTGGACGCCGCAGGTATCCCCAACGAGACCATCACCGGCTATGCCGGCGGTTACCACGCATGGAACCTGGTGCAGGTGGACGGCCAGTGGTACCATGTGGATACCACCTGGGACGACCCTACCACCCAGGGCGGCGACTATATCCGCTACACCTATTTTCTAAAGAGCGACAAGGTGATGGCCAGTCGGAGCCACCGGGGCTGGGAGGACGTCCACGCCTGCACCAGCACCAAGTACGATGAGGACCTGCTGGACTCCACGGACCAGGCGATGGCCGATGAGCGGCAGGAGCGGGTGGATGCTATCCTGGCCGCTTGCGCCTCTGCTCTGAAAGGTGTCCCCACCTGGACCCAGGCGGAGCTGCAGGCCCTCACCGACCAGCAGCTGAGCGACGCGCTGTACTTTACCATTGACCTGTCCGACGCCGGCTTTGATTCCAACACCCTGTCCAAGTACAGTCGCGAAGTGGCGGACGCCATCATTGACCAACACCCGGAGTTCGCTTACGGCACCTTTGACTCACGGGAGATGTCGCTTAAGTTCCGACGGGATGATGTGGCGGCGGAGCAGAAGCGCCGTCAGGAGGCAGCCCAGGCAGATAAGGAGCAGCAGCAGAATCAAGACCAGGCCACTGCCCTGGAGATTGTGCCTATTCTGGAAAAGGCCATCGCCGAAATGGACTGCTACACCACAACGGTGACCCTTACCGGATACACCGACGAAGCCATTAAGATCGCCTGTAACACTATGAAGGTGGAGGGGTACACCTTTGACGGCTACACCTACCATACCAACTGGCAGACCAAAGACTATGACCTCAGTGCCAAAAGCGGTGGAGTGGTGACCCTTACTAACAACAAGTGGGACCGGGAGGAGCTGCAGAAGTATGTGGACCAGATCGAGGAGGCCATTGACAGCGGGGCCTTCCAGGTGGAGTTCCAGCCCGCGGATTACCCGGACCGGGACGGCGACTATTATGCCTCCAAAGCTTACCGCGTGATGAGCGCCGAGGGCTATGTCACCGCAAACGGCAAAGTTTCCGGGGTGGACTACCGGCTGTTCAGCGGCGGGACCAACAAGGACAGCGGGGTGTTCAAAGCCTCCCTACAGTACCCTCTGCCGGATATGACCGATGAGGAGGCTCTCGCCTATTATACTGGCATCCTGGAGCAGGCAGTCCGGGACGGCGAGACCGAGCTGACGATCCAATATTCCTGGGATGGCCGCAGCTACTGGGCTGGGTTGACCCAGGCGATCGACACCGTGGGCGGCAAAGGCTATTCCGTGGACGGCCTTGTTTGTGGCGAGGACTATACCCTGACACGCATGGGAAGCTCCGCCAACTCCGGCACTGCCCAGGTGAAGATCGGCTACAAGGCCGAAAGCTAAGCTTACCCTATAGAAACAGCGCCCGCTCCGGTATTCCGGGACGGGCGCTGTTGTTATACTTCGTTCAAGTCGTACGGCGTGGTCTGGTACACGTAGTAATTCAGCCAGTTGGTATAGAGAAGCTGGCCCGCGCTTCGCCAGCGCACCACGGGAACCTTGGTGGGATCATCCCCGGGGAAGTAGTTGGCGGGTACGGCAATATCCAGCCCCTTGTTTACATCCCGCCAGTATTCCTTGGCCAGAGTATCGGGATCGTATTCCGGGTGTCCCATTACAAAGAACTGCCGGCTGTCTTCGGTCTTGACGGCGTATACGCCAGCCTCGGCGGAAACTGCAATCAGTTCCAGGCCGGGGGTGCTGCGGATATCCTCCTCCCACACCTCGGTATAGCGGGAATGGGGGGCATAAAATACATCGTCGAATCCGCGGAACAGGGGAGAGCTGGGCTTGAGGACCCGGTGCTCAAAGACGCCGAACAGCTTCTGAGGGAGAGAGCGCTTCTCGATTCCGTGATGGAAATAGAGCCCCGCCTGGGCGCCCCAGCAGATGTGGAGGGTAGAGTGGACATGGGTGCGGCTCCAAGCCATGATCTCGCACAGCTCAGGCCAGTAGTCCACCTGATCGAACTCCAGGTTCTCCACCGGCGCGCCGGTGATAATCATGCCGTCAAATTTGCGGTCTCTGATCTCATCAAAGGTGGTATAGAAGGAAGCAAGATGATCTTCATCCGTGTGCTGGGAATGGTAACTGGCAGTCCGAAGAAGCTCTACTTCGATCTGTACCGGGGTGTTGGACAGCTTGCGAAGGATCTGGGTCTCCGTTACGATCTTAGTGGGCATCAGATTCAGGATTACTACATTCAAAGGACGGATATCCTGATGCAGGGCTCTGTGCTCGGTCATGACGAAGATATTTTCGCTCTCCAACACCGCGGTAGCGGGAAGTGAATCAGGAATTTTAATGGGCATGGGTATGGCCCCTTTCCGTTGGATTTTGTAATAAGAATAGAGTAGCATAATTCCAACCCTGTCGCAACCAGAGAATGACAAAAGAAGAACGGAAAGAGAAAAGGGCGGAAAGTGAAAAAAGGTGTTGACAAATGGGGGCGAGAGTGATATTCTATCTGAGCGCCTTGCGAGAGGGCATGAAAATCTGACCAAAATCGGAAGAAACCGAGGGGAACCTGGACGGCCTTGCGGAAAGAGATC
>NZ_CAJFGT010000082.1:0-10924 GCF_904377885.1 Flavonifractor sp. An112
AAGGTCATGGTAATTTGCGAAAACCCCAAGCACAAGCAGAGACAAGGTTAACAGGAGGTGCTGAAACAGTATGGCACGTATTGCTGGCATTGATTTGCCCAAGGATAAGCGGGTCGAGATCGGCCTTACCTATATCTTTGGTATCGGGCGCACCAGCGCCAACAAGATCCTGGCTGAGGCCGGTATCAACCCCGACACCCGCGTGAAGGATCTGACTGAGGCCGATGAGGCTAAGCTGCGCGAGATCATCAGCCACAGCTACACTGTGGAGGGCGACCTCCGTCGTGACGTGGCGATGGACATCAAGCGTCTGACCGAGATCGGCTGCTACCGCGGCCTGCGTCACCGCAAGGGCCTGCCCGTCCGCGGTCAGCGTTCCAAGACCAACGCTCGTACCCGCAAGGGTCCCAAGCGCACCGTCGCTAACAAGAAGAAGTAAGGGAGGGAGAAACACATGGCTACCGCTACCAAGGGTAAGAAAGTTATCCGTAAGCGCCGCGAGCGCAAGAACGTTGAAAAGGGCCAGGTGCATATCCGCTCTTCCTTCAACAACACCATGGTCACCGTGACCGATATGGGGGGCAACGCCCTGTCCTGGGCCTCTTCCGGCGGCCTGGGCTTCCGTGGCTCCCGTAAGTCCACCCCCTTCGCCGCTCAGACCGCTGCCGAGACCGCCGCTAAGGCTGCCATGGAGCACGGCCTGAAGACCGTGGAGGTGTACGTGAAGGGCCCCGGCGCCGGCCGTGAGGCTGCCATCCGCGCCCTGCAGGCCGTGGGCCTGGAGGTCACCCTGATCAAGGACGTGACCCCCATTCCCCACAACGGCTGCCGTCCGCCCAAGCGCCGCCGCGTGTAAGAGAAGGAGGAGTACGAATTATGGCTAGATATACCGGAGCAGTCTGCCGCCAGTGCCGCAGAGAGGGCCAGAAGCTCTTCCTGAAGGGCGACCGCTGCTACACCGACAAGTGCGCCATGGAGCGCCGTCCCTTTGCCCCTGGTATGCACAACCAGGGCCGCACCAAGAAGCTGTCCGAGTACGGTATGCAGCTGCGTGAGAAGCAGAAGGCCCGCCGTTACTACGGCGTGCTGGAGAGCCAGTTCCACAAGTATTACGAGATGGCCGCTGCCCGCAAGGGCGTGACCGGCGACAACCTGCTGAGCATCCTGGAGACCCGCCTGGACAACGTGATCTATCGTCTGGGCTTCGCCATGAGCCGTCCTGAGGCTCGTCAGCTGGTCCGTCACGGCCACTTCACCATCAACGGCCATCGCGTGGACATCCCCTCCTACCTGGTCAAGCCCGGCGAGGTCATCGCCCTGAAGGAGACCAGCCGGAGCAAGGAGAAGTTCAAGGCTTCTCTGGAGGCCAACGGCTCTCGTCCCGCCCCCAAGTGGCTGGACTTTGACCAGAACAACCTGGTGGCCAAGGTGGTTGCGCTCCCCGCCCGCGAGGACGTGGACCTGCCCATCGAGGAGCACCTCATCGTCGAGCTGTACTCCAAGTAATCGTGCTTGTACCCTCGATTATTGGTGAGCTGTATAAGGCGGCGGACAGAGTCCGCCGCCGCGAAAAGGAGGGTAACACATGGTAGAAATCGAGAAGCCCCGCATCGAATGTGTGGAGAACCCCGGCGACGGCTCCTACGGCAAATACGTCGTGGAGCCCCTGGAGCGTGGCTATGGTACCACGCTGGGTAACTCCCTGCGCCGCATCCTGCTCTCGTCCCTGCCCGGCACGGCGGTTACCTCCATTAAGATCGCCGGCGTGCAGCACGAGTTTTCCACCATTCCCGGAGTGAAGGAGGACGTCACCGAGATCGTCCTCAACGTGAAGAGCATCATTGCCAAGCTCCACTCCGAGGGCGTGAAAACGGTCTATATTGAAGCCAGCGGTGAGTGCGAAGTCACCGCCGGCGACATCAAGGCCGACGGCGAGGTGGAGATCCTCAATCCGGACCTCCACATTGCCACCCTGGGACCGGACGCCAGCCTCAACATGGAGCTGACCCTGTCTCATGGCCGGGGCTATGTCCCCGCCGACCGGAACAAGCCGGCCCAGACCATCATCGGTCTGATCCCGGTGGACTCCATTTACACGCCGGTGCGGAAGGTCAATTACACGGTGGAAAACACCCGTGTCCGCGACCTGACCGACTTCGACAAGCTGACCCTGGAGGTATGGACCAATGGTACCATCACCGCCCGGGACGCCGTCAGCCTGGGTGCCCGCATCCTCTGTGACCACTTCGTCCTCTTCACCGATCTCTCTGAGACCATGGGCTCCAAGTCCACGGTGGTGGAGAAGGCCGAGGCCCAGCGGGACAAGGTGCTGGAGCTGACCATCGAGGAGCTGGACTTGTCTGTCCGTTCCTTCAACTGCCTCAAGCGCGCCAACATCAATACGGTGGAGGATCTGATCTCCAAGACCGAGGACGAGATGATGAAGGTGCGCAACCTGGGCCGCAAGTCTCTGGAAGAGGTCATCAACAAGCTGGCCATGATGGGCCTGCACCTGGCCGACGAGGAAAACTGAGGCCAGGGAAGAGGGCGGCCCGGGGGCACGTAACGTCCCCTCCCGGACCCGCAGGCCGCAAGGCGCTCTCTTCAGGGGATTTCATCCCCCCGGACGAATTTAAATTGTGGAGTTCGCCTTGGCGAACATCCGATAGGAGTTGGATTTCATGTCTCACAACCGTAAGCTGGGCAAGCCCACTGATCAGCGCATCGCCATGCTGCGCGCCATGACCACCTACCTGCTGGAGAATGGTCAGATCAAGACCACCTATGCCCGTGCCAAGGAAGTTGCTCCCATGGCCGAGAAGATGATCACCCTGGCCAAGAACCCCAGCTTGGCCAATTACCGCAAGGCCCTGTCCTACCTGACCAAGGAGGACGTGGCCAAGAAGACCTTCGACGAGCTGGGTCCCAAGTATGCCGGCCGTAACGGCGGTTATACCCGTGTGGTCAAGATCGGTCCCCGCCGCGGCGATGCCGCCGAAATGGCCATCGTGCAGTTGGTGTAAGTGCATCTTAGAAAGCGCTCTGCTTTTGGCAGGGCGCTTTTTCTTTGTGCAGATTCTTGCAATTTGTGGGATGCTATGGTATACTAAGCAACAATAAACCATAAAGGAGACGGTGAGCCCTCGTGGACGAACCTCCGCCCAGTAACAACCGTAACAAAGACTATGTGGAACAGGACAGCCTTACCCCAGAACAGGGGATAGGGTTGTCCTTTTGCGCGTTCCGCACATTTTGAACATTGGAGTTGATGATTTTCCTATGCCTGACAGTTCAAGTTTAACCATGATTGTGATTCTGATCCTGCTCGTGATTCTTTCCGCCTATTTTTCCGCAACGGAGACCGCATTCACCTCTCTGAACCGCATCCGTCTGAAAAGCAAGGCCGATGCCGGTAACCGCAGGGCCGCTCTGGCCCTCAGACTGGTGGACCAGTACGACAACCTGCTCTCCACCATCCTGGTGGGCAACAACATTGTCAACCTGTCCGCCTCCTCTCTGGCCACCGTGTTCTTCACGGAGGGCCTGCGGCTGCAGAATGGCGCCGTGATTTCCACTGTGGTTATCACCATTGTTGTGCTCATTTTCGGCGAGGTTTCCCCCAAGAGCCTGGCCAAGGAGTACCCGGAGAGCTTTGCCATGTTCTCCGCTCCCATTATGCGCATCCTGATGGTGATCCTCACTCCGGTGAACTTCCTGTTCAGCCTGCTGAAAAAGCTGCTGTCCAAGGTGTTCCATAAGGAAGGCGACAGCGGCATCACCGAGGAGGAGCTGGTGACCATGGTGGACCAGGCTGAGAGCGAGGGTGGTCTGGATCAGCACGAGAGTAAGCTCATCCGCTCTGCCATTGAGTTCAATGACATGGAAGTGGATGAGATCCTCACCCCCCGTGTGGATATTGTGGCGGTGGAGGACACCGACTCCATGGACGATATTGCTCAGGCCTTTGCTGAGAGCGGCTACTCCCGTCTGCCGGTGTACCATGAGGACATCGACGACATCATCGGTGTGATCCATGAGAAGGATTTCCACGCCGCCCGCTATCGTGGTCAGACCGACGTGAAAGCCATTACCGGCCCCATGCTGTACACAACCGGCAATACCAAGATCTCCGAGCTGCTGCGTATTCTCCAGCGGGAGAAGGCCCATATGGTCATCGTTGTGGACGAATACGGCGGCACCGAGGGCCTGGTGACCCTGGAGGACATCGTAGAGGAGCTGGTAGGCGAGATCTGGGACGAACACGACGAGGTCATTGAGGAATTCAAGAAGCAGGAGGACGGCAGCTATCTGATCTCCTGCTCTGCCGACCTGACTGATCTGTTTGACCTGTTCTCCATCAAGGGCGAGTGCGACGCCAACACCATCTCCGGCTGGGTGATGGAGCAGATCGGCCGTATTCCCGAGGAGGGAGACCACTTTGTCTCCGACGGGCTGGATGTCACCGTTACCAAGGTGGATCACCGGCGGGTGCTGGAGATTCGGGTGGAGGTGCTCCCCCAGCCGGAAGAGGATAAAAAAGAGAAGGCGAAGGACCAGTGAATCAGGCAGATTTGAATTTGGCGGTTACCCTGCGCCATGAACTCCACGCCCATCCGGAGCTGTCCGGACAGGAGACATGGACCAAGGCACGGCTGATGAATTTTTTACAGGAACATACCAAGTTGGAGCTGCATGACCGGGGAAGCTGGTTTTACGCCCTGTATCGAGGCAGGGGAGTGGGGAAGATCGCCTTCCGGGCGGACTTTGACGCCCTGCCCATGGAGGAGACCTGTGAGCTGCCCTACCGCTCCCAGTGCCCCGGCGTGGCCCACAAGTGCGGGCACGACGGCCACAGCGCTGCCCTGGCTCTGCTGGGGTTGACCCTGGAGCGCACCGGGGCGGACCGGGATGTGTACCTGATCTTCCAGCCTGCCGAAGAGGTGGGGGCCGGCGGTGAAGCCTGCGCGGCTCTGCTGAAGGAGGAGCACATCGGGGAGGTATACGCCTTCCACAATATGCCCGGCTATCCTCTGCATACCGTGGCCCTGCGGAAGGGTACCATGAACTGCGCCTCCAAAGGAGTGACCTACCGCTTTGAAGGGGTGTCCACCCACGCCAGCACCCCGGAGCTGGGCCGCAACCCCGCCCAGGCGGTGGCTCGGATCGTAGGTGCCCTTCCTGGACTGACCCGGCAGGAGGACCACCGGGGCCTTGTAATGGCCACCGTGGTCCAGATAGCTGTGGGAGAGCCGGCCTTTGGCATCTCAGCTTACCGGGGGGCATTGCTGCTCACCCTGCGGGCCCAGTACCAGGAGGAGCTGTACGCCCTGTCCCAACAGGTGACCGATCTGGCCCGCCAGGCGGCGGAGGAGGATGGTCTGACTCTGACCATAGAGGAGCAGGACGTGTTTCCTGAGACTGCCAATCACCCCGCCGGGGTGGAACGGGTGGAAAAGGCCGCCCAGGCCCTGGGTCTGCCGGTGGTAGAGATGGAAGAGCCCATGCGGGGCTCGGAGGATTTCGGATGGTATCTCCGCCAGGCGGAGGGGGCCATGTTCCTGCTGGGGGACGGGGAGGACCATCCGCCGCTCCACAGAACGGATTTCGATTTCCCGGATGCGCTGCTGGGAACAGCTTGCGCTCTGCTCCAAAAACTGATCTGAAAAAAGCCCTGCGGCATTGCCGCAGGGCTTTTCTTATTCCGTTCGGGTTCGTGCCCAGTAGGCTGCCATGCTCTCACCGGGCTGTCCGGTGACCTCCTGGGAGAGATAGGCTTTCAGCTCCTCGGGCGGCGTCCAGGCCAGAGCGGAGGCCTCGTCGGGAAACTCCACTTCAGCGTAGAAGAAGCCGGTTTTCAGGTGAGGGTCTACCGAGTTGACCTCCAGCGTAAATCCGCCGGGCAGGGGATAGCGGTGCTGCTCCTTCTGGATCATGGGCTTGCCAAGCATGGCCTTCAGACGCTGGTAGCGATCCTGATCTACTGAGATCTCGATCTCCTCCCGCACCAGCCCGGCTCCTCCTTTGAAGCATAGGACATAGGCGGTAGCGCCCCCTTCAAGGGCCTCCTCCCGGATGCGGATCGCGGGACGGGTGGAAAAATAGCCCTGTTCCATATAAAAGGTAGCGGCGGGGGACAGGTTGGGCCAGTCCTGTACCAGCCAGCGGCGTTCAATTTCCATAACAGCGCCTCCTCAGATGGGCAGAGCAACGATGGCAGGTACCAGAACGGGCACCGCCAGGGAGAGTACCACGCCGGAAGTAAAGGAATAGATGGTGATACGCTCATGGGTAGCTCCCACCACCACCGGCAGCACTGTGTCCATGGCGGCGGCGCCGGGGAGGGCGGCACACTCCACATAGCCCACATACCGGGCCACAAAGGGAATGGCCAGGATGGAGAAGATCTCCCGCATCACATTGGACAGAAAGGCTACTGCCGATACCGACAGGGAATAGGGAGCCAGCAGAGTGGGGGCCAGGGAGTACCAGCCCATGCCGGCGGAGGCGGCCATAGAGTCCTTGATGCCGAGAGGGAGAAAAAGACCAGCCAAAGCGGCAAAGACCAGAGTACCGGCGCACACCGCCACCGGAACCAGCAGCACCTGGAAACCGGCGGTCTTGATGTCGCTGACAAAGGTGCCCTGCTTGCCCATATCCATACCTACCATAAACAGAAGCAGGTAGAGGCCGAAGTTGATGACGGTACCGCAGTGGGCGGTGACGGCGGGGGGAAATACAAAGCGGCCGGCCAGCATACCCAGCACTACCGCAATGACGATCCATTTGGTGAGAGAGTTGTCCGCCTTGCCTGCGGAGTGGGCAGTATCTTCACCGGTCTGGTTGCTGCCCCGGGGCAGACCCACATGGTTCAGCTTGAGGACGAACCGGCGCAGTAGGGTAAGAAAGAGGATGGAGCCAAACATAGCCAACACGGTAATGAGCAGCGCGGCCAGACCGATCTGGCCCAGAGAGGCAATGACCTCATCATTGGCGCCCAGATTGACGCCCAGGGTAACAATCAGAATCATCAGAGCTACAAATTGCAGCTTGCCCACCCATACCAGGGGACGACTGCGTACCCCGGGCCGGGAGCCGATCAGTGCGCCCAGAATTACCAGCGCGATGTAGATCGCCAGATTGCTCAGGGTGCTGAGTGTAGTGCCCATAGAAGTACATCCTTTCTGAACCATAAAATGTGAGAAAAAACGCGGAAACAGGCAGCAGGGCCATTCTAGCATATCTCCTATGGAAAGTCCACCCCTGAACGACAGCGGTCAATAAGTGAAAGTCAACTCGCATTTTTAAAACTATTTAGTTTGTGAAGGATACTAAAGTTATAAGATCTGCCCTAATATTCTGGATATAATTTCATGATTTGCACAAAAAAGGGAAAGAATTTTGGGGGGCGTGCTCCATTTTTCACTTGCATCTGAAGTTTAAATGGGTTATAGTTTGGTTGAGCAAAAAAACTATTTGGGCAAAAAAATTTTTGTGAGGTGATTGGAATGGGTACACCAAAAACAAAGAACTCTGATACCGTATTTCAATGGAACGGTATCCCCCAGCCGGGTCAGCTGATCCCCCTGGGCCTCCAGCACGTGGTGGCCGCGGTAGTGGGTATCATTACGCCTGCTATTCTGGTTGCCAACACCTGTGGTCTGAGCGAAGCAGAGAAGACCCTGATGATTCAGGTCTCCCTGATCCTGACCGCCCTTGCCACTCTGCTCCAGCTTTTCCCCATCTTCCGGCGCATCGGCTCCGGTCTGCCCGTCATCATGGGCATCAGCTTTGCGTACATCCCCACCCTCCAGGCCATCGGCGCACAGTTTGACATCGCAACGATTCTGGGCGCTGAGATCATCGGCGGCATCGTGGCCATCATCTTCGGCGTGTTCGTTAAGTGGATCCGTCCTCTGTTCCCGCCCCTGGTCACCGGCACCGTGATCTTCACCATCGGCCTGTCCCTCTATCCCACCGCTGTCAAGTACATGGCCGGCGGCGCCGGCACCGAGTGGTTCGGCAATGTGAAGAGCTGGGTCGTGGCCCTCATCACCCTGGTAGTGGTGGTCGTCCTGTCCAACTTTACCAAGGGTATCTTCAAGCTGGGTGCCATTCTGATTGGTATGATTGTGGGTTACATCGTGGCCTACTTCACGGGCATGGTGGACTTCACCAGTGTGGGTACCTCCAGCTGGTTTGCTCTGCCCGAGGTCATGCCCTTTGAGATCAAGTTCGTGCCCTCTGCCTGCGTCTCCCTGGCCATCGTGTATGTGGTCAACGCGGTGCAGACCATCGGCGACCTGTCCTCTACCACCATGGGCGGCATGGACCGGATGCCTACTGACCGTGAGCTGTCCGGCGGTATCATCGGACAGGGCGTCATGAGCATCCTGGGCGCCTTCTTCGGCGGCCTGCCCACCGCTTCCTACAGCCAGAACGTGGGTATCGTTACGGTCAACAAGGTTATCAACCGTGCCGTCTTTACCCTGGCTGCCGGCATCCTGCTGGTGGCTGGCCTGATGCCCAAGTTTGCCTCCCTGCTCACCACCATTCCCCAGTGCGTCATCGGCGGCGCTACCATCTCTGTGTTTGCCACTATCACGATGACCGGCATCCGTATGATCACCGAGGGAGGCTTTACTGCACGCAAGAGCTCTGTGGTCGGCCTGTCCGTGGCGCTGGGCGTGGGCATCACTCAGGTATCCGGCTGCCTGGCTGGCGAGGGCTTTCCCGAGTGGGTCAACACTGTGTTTGGTTCCTCCTCTGTAGTGGTCGCCACCATCGTGGCTATCATCCTTAATCTGGTATTGCCTAAGGAAAAGGAAAGCAAATAAACTGAAGACGGCAAAAGGCCCGGCTCCTTGGGGAGCCGGGCCCTTTCCTGGGATCATTCCTTAGCTTCGTCAATGTAGCTGTACAGCGTATACTTGGAGATTCCGAAGAACTTGCATACTTTGTCGCCGCTTTTGGTAATAAGGAAGGCGCCGGTGTCGTTCAGGAACTGAATGGCCTTCACCTTGTCTTCCTTATTCATCAGCGCCACCGGCTTGCCTACGATCTTGACGCTCTGCTCCATCAGCTCATCCAGCAGATCGGAGACATTGCGGGAGATGGGCTCGGGCTCCTTCTCCTCCCGCTCAGTGGCGGTGAACTGCTTGAGCGCAGTCTCCATGGCCAGCATCAGGGTGATATCGTAGTTGATGCCGAAGATCCCGATGGGGGTGCCGTCGTCATCCCGGATGTAGATGGTGGTGGACTTGAGGATCTTGCCGTCCTTGGTGCGGGTTAGGTAGCACAGGTGATCCTGCAGCTGGTCCTGATTGCCCCGCAGGGCCTCCAGGACCACATGAGACGGTCCATCGCCCACCTTCCGTCCCGTAACCTGCCCGTTTTCAATGGCGACGATGGAACTTTCCGGATCGTTGGTGGCCAGGTCATGAACCACCACCTCGCAGTTGGGACCAAACTGGCTGGCGATCCCTTTGGCCAGTTTGAAGAGGAATTGCAGGGTAGATGCTTCTGGCACGTAGATTCCCTCCTTTCAGAGTCTGCGCCAGAGCGGCAGGCACCCCCGGAGGAATGGGCACCAAAGGTCACCGATTCAGCGGCAGACGGTAAAATATATCTCTATCATTTTACCACATTTCAGCTCAGATTCAACTCATTTTGTGGACCTAAAAAATTTTTTGTTTTTCTAACAAAAGTATTGCATATCCGTGCGAAGTGTGGTAACATAAAAACAACGAGAGAATGAAACTATGCAAGATGCACAAATTTCCATATAAAAAGTTGTAGCTGCAACGGAGTGCTTTCGCGCACGGGCTGGATGGACATGGAATTCGGCTGGGTTGCGGATGCAACCTAGAGAAGAACGAATTTGTACTGTCCATTCCACCAGGAATGGGCAATTTTTTTACGGAGAAAAAGAACGAAATTTAAAGGAGGAACTTACTATGCTGCTGGTCGGTAATGGCAGACTCATCACCCGGAGCGAGGAGCTCCCTTATCTGGAAGACGGCGCCGTTGTTCTGGACGGCGAGGTGGTCAAGGAGGTCGGCTCCCTGGCCGACATGAAGGCCAAGTACCCCGACGCCGAGTTCGTGGACGCCAAGGGCGGCGTCATCATGCCCGGCCTCATCAACGTCCATACCCACATCTATTCCGGCCTGGCCCGGGGCCTGTCCATCAACGGCTTCAATCCCACCAACTTTTTTGAGGTGCTGGACGGCCAGTGGTGGTACATCGACCGTCACCTGACCCTGGACGGCACCCGCGCCTGCGCCTACGCCACCATCCTGGACTGTATCCGGGACGGCGTGACCACCATTTTCGACCACCACGCCTCCTTCTGTGAGATCCCCGGCTCTCTCTTTGCCATCAAGGACGTGTGCAAGGAACTGGGTATGCGCGCCAACCTCTGCTACGAGGTGTCCGAGCGTGACGGCCAGGAGAAGTGCGATCAGTCCATTCAGGAGAACGCTGACTTCGCTAAGTGGGCCAAGGAGCAGGACGACGACATGATCAAGGCCATGTTCGGCGGCCACGCCCTGTTCACCATCTCCGACAAGACCTTTGAGAAGATGGTCAAGGCCAACGACGGCATGACCGGCTTCCACATCCATGTGGCCGAGGGCATGAACGACGTGTACGACTCCCTGCGCAACTACGGCTGCCGCCCGGTGAACCGGCTGCTGTACAACGGCATTTTGGGCGAAAAGACCATGCTGGGCCACTGCATCCACGTCTCCCCCGCCGAGCTGGACATCATCAAGGAGACCAATACCATGGTGTGCCACAACCCGGAGTCCAACATGGGCAACGCGGTGGGCTGCTCCCCGGTGCTGCAGATGTACGGCAAGGGCATCCTCATCGGCCTGGGCACCGACGCCTACACCCACGACATGCTGGAGAGCCTGAAGGTGCT